>DASXLF010000163.1:0-9414 GCA_036496405.1 Steroidobacteraceae bacterium
CAAGCGTTTCGAATTCAAGGTGAATTGCTCGGTGAATGATGAGTGTCCGGGCCGATGACGCGCCCGATGCGGCGGGCCGAGTGCCGGGCGATTAGTTCAACTGATCCTTAATGGCATCCACGCCCGCCTGAGCGCACACCACATCGGCATCCCCGCGATCGGCGCCGCCCACGCCCAGCGCGGCGATCACCACATCGTGGCGCATGATGGGAATGCCGCCGGCCAGAGCCACCAGATCAGGATCAATCATCGCCAGGTCGAAGTTCGAGGCGCTCAAGTTTTTGACCAGCTGCTCGGTGGTCATTCCCAGTGCCGCAGCGGTGTAGGCCTTGCGACGACTGGTGATGACGCTCAGCGCACCGGTGCCATCCCCCAACAGCACCACGCGCGGCACGCCGTCGCGATCGGTGACGGTCACCGTCACCGTAAGACCTTCGGCGACGCAGGCAGCGAGGGCGGCCTTGGCGGCTTTAACCGCCAGCATTTCCGGCAGTGGAAGCGTCGCCGCAGGAGCGGGGGGTGGGGCGGATTGAACTTGTGCGGCGCCGAAGGACAGTGCCAGCAGCGTTGCAGCCATCAATTTCGAGTTCAAGCGATGTGTCCTGTGCGGGGAGCGCGCTAGCGATCCAGTTCGGCCTTGATGGCGGCGATGCCGGCCTGGGCGCAGGCCTCATCGCTGCTTTCCGTGCCGCGATCGGCCCCACCGACACCGATGCCGGCGATCACGACGTTGTGGCTGATAATCGGAAATCCGCCCGGCAGCGGCAGCAGTTCAGGATCGACCGATTGCGGCACGATGTGCATCGCGGCCGCGTTCTTGGCCAGCTGCGCGGTGGTGATTCCCAGTGAGGAGGCGCTGTAGGCCTTGCGACGGCTGGTGGAAATACTGACCGGGCCGGCACCATCGGCGACCAGCACCACGCGCGGCACGCCCTCGCGATCCGATACGGTGACCGTGGGCGTCAAACCCTGCGACACGCAGGCTGCCAGCGCCGCTTCGGCGGCTTTCAGCGCCACCAGCACTGGCAGCGGCGGCACGGCCGCGGCTGCGGCCGGCGGCGGGGCGGATTGAACCTGAGCGGCACCGCAGGTCAGTGCCACAGCCAGCAAGGCAGCCGAGCGTTTAAAATTCAATGGAGGTTCCCCTGTTTGATTATTGGCCGGTCCAAGGCCGCAGCCCTGAGCCTAAGCTCTATATAAGAATGATCCCAGCTCGGGAGGGACGCAACTATTTTTTTCAATATTTCGATGCTATTTCGATAATGTTAGCCATAATTGATATTATGCCGATGTTTCTGGTTTGGCACGGCCGATCGCTGTCGCGCACAGACCGTAATGGTCGGATCACGCTGGCTTTCGGCACGATACCCGGGGAGGGATCGCCGCGATGAAGTGTTCAACCCTGACATGCAGCGCCGCGGCGTTGCTGCTGGCGATCGCGGCCGCGAATGGCGCCTGGGCGCAGGTCACGCCGGAGATGAAAGCCCGCATCGCCGCCATCGGACGCGTGGTCGATCCGCCGTCGACCGCACTGCTGTATGCGCCGTTGCAGGCCAAGCCGCCGTACCCCGGCGTCAAAGTCACGCGCGATATTCCCTATGGCGCGGATGCGCGCACGATTCTCGATCTGTTTCAACCCGCCGATGACGCTGCCAAGCGCCCGGTGCTGATCTTTCTAGCGGGCGGACCCGGCAATAAGATCGAAGATGTGCCGGCCGGCGGCTTCTACGACAACATCATGCTGTGGGCGGTCAAGAACGGCATGGTCGGCATCAACGTGCAGCGTCATCCTGAATTTGCGCCGTGGACGGCGGGTGCCCACGATGTCTCGCAGGCGATTGACTGGGTGCACAAGAATATCGGCCGCATCGGCGGCGACCCGCAACGCATTTTCATCTGGGGCCATTCAGCTGGCGCCGCGGTGCTCGCCCATTACCTCGCACATCCCGACTTCTATCCGGCCGGTGGCATCGGTGTCAGGGGCGCGATTCTCATGGCCGCCCCGTACAATCTCGCGCCCCTGCAGGGTACGGCACCGCCCCTGATCATTCGCATGGGCATGCACGGCGAGCCCGGGCACATGCCGCCGGATAACAACCCCGCGGCGACTCTCGCGGCCTCGGACCTCACCGGTCTGCGGGCGCTCAAAATTCCCCTGTTCGTCGCCGTCACCGAATTGGATCCCGAACAGCTGGTTGAATCGGCACACATGCTCAACACACAGCTGTGCCAGGCCGGCCATTGTCCCAAGTTCGTGGTGTTCAAGGATCACGGACACATGTCGGCCACATTTGCCGTCGGCACCGCCGATGTGTCCACTTCCAAACCCGTGCTCGACTGGATGCGATCCATCCGCTAGCAATCACCGGCCTTAAGTTTGCGCCGACAGCCGCATGAGCGCGCCGATGTCATCCACTTTCTCCAGCGCGCTGACCGCGGCCGAGAGCTCCTCGCTGCGGGTCGCGCCGATGACCGCGTGCGCCGCACGCGCAAATCGCGCGGCCACCATCGCCGCGGTCGCGGCCTGCAGATCATCCATGCGCGCGCGATGGCGCACGCCATCGCGGAGCTCGACGACAACTTCAGCGCCTTGGCGCGCGGGAAACGCCTGCGAGAACACCGGGTCCTGCTCGAGGGTGGTGAGTGCAATCAGGCGCAGCAGCGGCGCCCGTTTCAGGTCGGCGAAACATGCCTCGGTCACCGCTGCATCCAGCAGTGCGCTCGCCACGCAGAACGGAATACTCATTTTCGCTTGCAGCACGCGTTCAAACGGCCCGCGGCCGTTACAGCCCGGATACTCGACTGCGGCCGCCGAGGCGCGAATAGTCACGCGCGCGATGTCGGTTGCCGGCAGCGCGTGCGCTTGCACGATTTGCAACGCGGCCTGGCAGGGCGTCTGCGCGAAATTGCACACCGGCAGCGCCTTGCGGAATACCGACTCGATCTCCGCGGCCCCTTCAAAAAGCCTTACATCCGGCGCCGGCACCATACCGGCGGCGGCAAACAGTCCGGCCGCGCCATCGAGCGCACCGGAGGATCCATAGGCGCCCAGCGCCGCCAGTTCAACGGCCATCAATGCATTGCGCGTGGCGAAGCCGGGATGGAAAAACATCTCCTCACCACCATCGCGCGGCCACTCGTTGAGGCCGCCGACGGTGTTGGCCGCCAGGGCCAGCGCGCTGGCCACGGCGGGCGGCGACAATTGCAGCAAGCGGGCGCCGGCCGCAGCGGCCGCCAACGGGCCGGTGAATCCGGTGGGGCGCCACTGGCGCATAAATGCCGGCGTCACCAGTGCGCGGCCGATGCGCGCACCCACCTCGTAGCCGACGATGCACGCCGCGGCAAATTCGCGCCCGCTGACGCGCTGCTGCTGCGACAGGGCCAGCATGGCCGGCAACACCACCACGCCCAGATGGCTGACCGCTCCCGCGTGCATGTCCTCGCGCACCAGGCCATGGCCGGCCACAGCGTTGGCGAATGCCGCAGCCTGCACGGCAACATTGTGTGGGCCACCGACGATACTGGCCGGCCCGTGCGAACGCGCAGCGACCTCGGCCGCCTGGCGGCTCCAGGGCAATGTGTGCGCCTCGAAGGCGCAGCTCAGAAAGTCGAGCAGACACAACTTCAGCGCCGCGACGGCTTCCGGCGTGGCCTGCGCCGAGGCAATGACCGGCGCCAGGCGTTGCGTCAGGCTCTCGCGCACGTGGCCCCACTCATCATCGACTCCTGTGAAATTTTTCGCGGGCAGTCACCCGCCACCGGCTGCGGTAAAGAAAACGAACCAAACTATCGACAATACGGTCTTATTGCACCATTGTAGCGGAAAGACGGCTGATTACCGGAGACGCTAGCGCCGCTCAGTTCGGGTCACACGGGGGAGAGGGGTGAAGATCGGCATACTGTTCGCGGTTCTGGCCTACCTGTTCATCCTGGTGGTCGGCATCGGCTCCTGGCTCGCGCGCCGCGAGCAGAAAAAGGAAGCCGTCGAAGGCGAGTTCGCCCTGGGCGGGCGCAGCCTGTCGACGCCGGTCGTGGCCGTGACGTTGGCATTCTCGGTGCTGGGCACGGCCCACATATTAGGTGTGTTCGAACTGTCGTGGACCTTGGGCGCCGCGGCGGTCTGGTTCTCGCTGGCGCACGTGATCCTGCTGGTGGTGGTGTGTCTGTCCACCGGACTGTGGGTGCGGCGACTTGGTGTTTCCACGGTGCCCGAGATTCTGGGGCTATTGTTCGGCGACAAGACCCGAACGCTGGTGAGCTGTGTCATGGCCGGCGTGGTGACCGGACTGCTCACCCTGGAGACTCAGGGTCTGGGGATTCTGACGGCCACCATGACCGGCTGGCCGCTGCGCAAAGGCGCGGTGGTCGGCGGTGTCATCGGCATTCTCTACGTGGCGCTCGCCGGCATGAAGGAGATCGGCTATCTCAATGTGATTAACGCCCTCGTGAAGTACGGCGGCCTGATTCTCGCCACTATTTTTCTGGCCCTGCGACTGCCGGGCGGCGACTTCAGTTCGGTTAAAGCGTTCTACGTCGATGCCGGACACGCCGACATGCTGAGCATTTTCGGCACACCGCAAATCATGGCGACATTTGCGCTCGGCACCGTGATAGCGGTGTTGTTCAGTCAGGGCATCAGCCAGATGCTGCTGCAACCGGCCATGGGCGCGCGCAATGAGAACACCATACGCAAGGCACTGTGGATAGCGGCGCCGGTGAACGGCATGTTCGGTGTGTTCGCGGTGGTGATTGGCCTGACGGCCAAGTCGCTGCCGCAGTTCGAAGCGCTCGGACCGAAGGTGGCCGCCACCACCATGCTGATCACGCTACTGCCTTCGTGGCTGGCGGCGCTGCTGCTGGCCTCGTTTCTGACGGCCGTGTTATCCACCTTTGCCATGGCCTGTCTGGCACCGGCGACTTTGTTTAGCGTCGATATCTATAAGCGCCTGTATCGACCCGCCGCGGCCGAACTGGAAATCAGGCGCGTGACGCGAATTGTGCTGGTGGTGCTGGGCGGCATTGCCATTGGCTTCGCATCCTTCCTGCCGCCCATCCTGGCATCGGTGAATTGGTTGTTCTCGTGGCTGGTGCCGGTGTTCTGGCTGGTGGTCTTTGGTCTGTTCTGGAAACGCAGCGCCGAAGTGGCCTGCGCCACTCTGCTCACGGCCTGGGTGGTGAATTGCGCCTGGTCCTTTACGGCACTGCCCGCCATGCTGGGGATGAGCAACGTACCGAACGCCTACATCACTTTGGCGGTGACCTTGATCATCGGCGTGATTGGCAATCTGCTCAGCTCAGGCCCGTCGGGCTACTTTTATTCCCCGGAATATCAGTTACGGCGCGCCAGCGCTGCCGCGCTGAGTGGCTGAGGAGCTCGGCCATGTTCTGGAGCATCTTCATACAATCCTCGGTCTTCATCGCCGTGGTGGTACTCATCGGCGGCGCCGTGGACTGGCTGCGCGGTCGCGCGGGAAGGAGATAACGATGCAGGACAGCGTTGTGACACACATTTGGATGGCCGGTGTCATGTTGGTCATGGCCAGCTTCGGCGTGATCGCGATTATCGGCTACCTGCGGCAAAAAAAATGAGCCCGAACTATCACGCCGATGCGGGCATCGATCGGGCAAGAGGCTGACATGCTGGTGAAACGTTTTGCGGACGCCAAGCCCTACGAGGCGCCGAACCATCACGACCTGCGCTCGCTGCGGCTACAGGGGTTCGAGCCCAACGGCCCAAAAAACTCCTGGGTCGGACTGTCGCACTTCCTGCCGGGCGGCAGCGCCGGTCCGGACTCCTCGCCGCTGGAAAAAGTGTATGTGGTGTTGGCCGGATCCCTGATGGTGCGCGCGGCCGGACAGGAGGTCACGTTAGGACCGCTGGACAGTTGCTGCATTGCCTCGGGCGAGACCCGCGAGGTGCGCAATCTCGGCAATGAAGTCGCCACCATGATTGTGGTGATGCCGTATCCGGCACCAGCCGGCTGACCCAGCGGCAAACGCTAGGGCGTGGCCCGCGCACGCTCCGAGAGTCCGAATAAGGTTCGATCCTCCTGGCGCATCAGGGCAGCGTCCAGCCAGTCCCGGAACACCGCTTCGGTCAGCAACCCCTGCTCGACACGGGCCAGCACAATGGCCCCGACCAGCACTTTGCGGCGCGTTTCCTCGCGCCGGGCGGTCCGATTTTGAATCGTGCGGGCACGCGCCTGCGCGCGCTGTTGTCTCGCCTTGAGTTGCTTCAATCGCTGCTCGAGTGACTCGATGCGT
The DNA here is from genome assembly GCA_036496405.1 of Steroidobacteraceae bacterium. GTDB lineage: Bacteria > Pseudomonadota > Gammaproteobacteria > Steroidobacterales > Steroidobacteraceae > FEN-1191. The sequence continues at coordinate 6,265 of DASXLF010000163.1, forward strand.
CCGGCGATCTTGGTGGCCATGGCGCTCTCCGACAGGTGCCGCAGACGCTGAGCATAGGCGCGGGGACGCTCGCGCGCCAAGACTCGGTAGCCGGCGTCGCGGCAGTCAGAGCGGAGCGTCGCGCTTGCCGAGCACGCGTGCGTGCGCGTATCTTCCGGGCGGGCGGGAGCGAAATGCGCACTTATACGTCGCTGCGCGACGTCCCGGAGTGCGCCGCCCGGGGGCGGCCGGGAGGAGGCAACGATCGGTGGCGATCTATCACCTGAGCGTGAAGATCATCAAGCGCGAGAGCGGCCGCAGTGTCGTGGCCGCGGCGGCCTACCGCGCGGCCCAGAATCTGCGCGAAGACCAGACCGGCATGGTGCACGACTACACGCGCAAGGTCGGGGTCGAGCACAGCGAGATTTTGACCCCGCTCGGCGCACCGGCGTGGATGCGCGATCGCCTGGCGCTCTGGAACGCGGTCGAGTCCAGCGAGAAACGGCGCGATGCGCAGCTGGCGCGCGAGGTGGAGCTCGGTCTGCCGGTGGAACTCGACGCGGCCAGTCAGTCAGCGCTGCTACGGACATTTGTGCAGCGCGAGTTCATCGCTCGCGGCATGGTCGCGGACTTCTCGATCCATCGCGATGATCCGAACAATCCCCATGCCCACATCCTGCTCACGCTGCGCGCGGTTACTCAAGATGGGTTTGGGCTCAAGGAGCGCGGCTGGAATGATCGCGCGCGACTCATGGACTGGCGGCGCGGGTGGGAGGAAGTGACCAATGAGTTCCTGGCGCAGGCGGGTTTGGCCGTGCGCATCGATCATCGCAGTCTCAGGGATCAGGGATTGTCGCTCGCTCCCGGGCGTAAAATTGGCGTCGGTCTGGAGCGTCAGGCCAGTGCGAGTCTGCCGCACCATGTGGCCGATCGTATTGCTGAACAGAAGCAGATCGCGCACGAGAACGGCGCGCGGATCGTTGAAAATCCGGCGCTCGCGCTCCAGGCGCTGACCCACACCCAGGCCACGTTCACCCGGCGCGACATCGCCCGGTTCCTGCACACCCGTACCGACGGGGCGGAGCAATTCCAGTCGGCGCTGCTGAAAGTGACGACCTCGCCGGATCTGGTGTGCCTGGGCAGCGATGATCGCAACCAGGAGCGCTTCACCAGTCGCGAAATGCTGGCGCTCGAAAAGGCGCTGTTGAGTGATGCGGATCGGCTGAGTCAGCGGCGCGGGCACGGCGTGTCGAAGTCCCGACAAGTCTCGGTGCTCTCGCAGCACCGACTCAGTGTGGAGCAGCGCAGCGCCTTCGAACATCTGGTGGGCGACGGCGATCTCAAGGCCTTAGTGGGTGTGGCCGGCAGCGGCAAGAGCCGCTTGCTGGCGGCCGCGCGCGAGGCCTGGCAGGCGCAAGGCTACAGCGTGAAGGGTGCGGCGCTGTCGGGCATTGCGGCCGAGAATCTCGCGACCAGCTCTGGCATTGCCTCGCGCACACTCGCCAGTCTGGAGTACGCCTGGAAAGGCGATCGCGAGCCGTTGACGGCGCGGGATGTGCTGGTGATCGACGAGACCGGCATGGTGGGTACCCGGCAGCTCGCGCGAGTGTTGGCCGTTGCACAAGCCGCGCACGCGAAAGTGGTGATGGTCGGGGATCCTGAGCAGCTGCAGGCGATCGAAGCCGGGGCGCCGTTTCGCGCGCTGGTGGCCGAAACCGGCACGGCGCAGCTGCATGAAGTGAAACGTCAGCGCCATGCCTGGCAGCGCGAGGCCACGCAGCAGTTCACGAGCGGACGCACGGCCGACGCACTGATGAACTATGAGCAGCAGGGTCTCGTGATCCAGGTGGCCACGCACGCGGCCGCGCGCCAGGCGCTGCTGGCCCGCGCGGCCCGGGATGCGCAGTTGCAGCCCGAGCAGCAGCGCCTGATGCTGGCCTACACCCGCGAGGATGTGCGCGAACTCAACACGCTCGCGCGCACGCTGCGTCAGCAACAAGGCGAGTTGGGCCGTAGTGAGCCGATTCATACCGCGCTGGGGGTCAAGAATTTCGCGGTGCATGATCGGCTGTACTTTCTGCGTAACGAGAAAAGCCTGGAAGTGAAGAACGGTTCACTCGGTACCATCGAGGCGATCAAGGACGGTGTGCTGCAGGTCAGGCTCGATGCCAATGCGCAGCGGGTCGCGGTCGACACCCGGTTCTACCAGGACCTGGACTACGGCTATGCCGCGACGGTTCACAAAGCACAGGGCTCGACCGTGGATCGCAGCTATGTGCTCGCAACACCGCACTACGACCGGCACGCCGCCTATGTGGCGCTGTCACGCCATCGCGAATCGGCCACGGTATTTTACGCGGCGGAAGACTTCGATTCCGAGCCTAACGAGGCCAGCCCGGATAGCGCTCGACGCGCATTCCTGGCAGCGCTTTCCCGGAGCCGTCCCAAGGAGTTCGTGCACGACTATCTGGAGCGTGATCCGGAGCCGAGCCCGCCGGTCGCCGAGACGGCGTTCAGCGCCATTGACGCCATTCAGCGGCAGTCGGCGGAGCGCTGGCGCGCGACTTACTATGCGCCGGCGGCGGGAGGCAAGGCTAAGCCGACGCTGGAGGAGCAACGCCAGGAGGCGGTGCAGAAATGGCTCGAACAGCGTCGCCGACTCGGTGCGCAACCGGCGCCGGATGCCGACAAGAGTCCGGGTCAGAAAAATAGCCGCGACCAGGGATACGATATCGAGGATGACTGAGTCTTGATCGCTGCCGACTCTAGCGTTTGAAGGCGAGCAAGCCCTAGCCTTTGCGATCCACACGCACCGGCACGGCCAGTGACACCGCCCACATGACCAGTCCTCCGAGTGCCAGTGCGCAACCCACGAGGCCGGTGGAGGCGAAGCCGAATCCAGCGGCGATCGCCAGTCCTCCGAGCCACGGGCCGAGCGCATTGGCGACGTTGAAGGCGGCGTGATTGAGTGCCGCGGCCAGACTTTGCGCATTGCCGGCCACATCCATCAATCGGGTCTGCAGCACACTGCCGAACGCGCCGCCCAAGCCAATCGCAAACACATCGAGCGTGACAGCCCACACGTTGGTGGTGGCCTTCGGGTACAGGGCCAGCACGATGGCCAGCCATACCAGCAGCGCTCCGGCGGTGGGCATGAGCGATTTATCGGCG
>DASXLF010000164.1:0-14763 GCA_036496405.1 Steroidobacteraceae bacterium
GATCAGTCCCATGTCGTGCGTCAGAGGCATCCACGAGAGGCTGACATCGTGCTCGTGAAAGCCGGCGGCACTGCTGACGCCGCGAATATTGGCCATGAGATTGGCATGCGTCAGCACCACGCCTTTGGGAGAGCTAGTGGAGCCCGAGGAAAACTGAATGAAGGCAGTGTCCTCGGGACGGGCGCGATAGGGCTTGCCGCTGCGGCCCAGGGCCGCGAGCTCATCTACCAGAAATGCGCGCTCGCGCAGGCGATCGTGGACGTCGGTGTGCTGGTGCTCCGCGGCGAAAGCGCCGATGCGCTCGAGCAGGCGCCGTTCGGTGTAAATGTACGGCTGCTTGAGCTTGCGGGCGATGCGCAGCAGCTTGTGGCGGTGTTCGTCACTGATTCCCGGCGCCACCGGGACCGGGATGATGCCGCCGAGCACCGCCGCCCAGAAAGCATCGATGAACGGCTCGTTGCTCGACAGCAGCAGGATCAGCTTGTCGCCCGGGCGGGCGCCCAGGGCTTGCAGGCGGTTCAATATGGCCAGCGCGCGCTCGTACAGCGCCCCATAGGCAATCGAGCGAGCGTCGCGCTCACCTTCGAGATAGGTAATGCTGCGCTCAGCGCCGCGATTGGCTTCCATCAGCGCGGTCAGCGTTGTCGCATTCATGTGAGCGTGTAATTCTAGCTTACATGAGCGATCACAAGGCCAGCGATCCGGACGAATCGGGCGGCAGCGCGCTGCGCAATACGATCTATCGTCGCGGCAAGCGCTCCGGACTGCGCTTGAGCCGCATGCGTCGTCTGCTGTACTTCGTGGCCGCGCCGACTATTCTGGCGCTGGTGCGCCTGTGGTGGCGCAGCTGCCGGGTGGTGGCCGTGGTTGGAGAGCAGCACCTGGATGCAGCGCTGGCGCGTGCACCCTCGTTCCTGCCCTGTTACTGGCATCAACATCAGTTGTTCTGTTCGCGTTATCTGCTGCGGGCGCAACGCGGACGGCGCTTGCGCATCGGCTTTCTGGTCAGTCCCTCGAAGGACGGAGAACTGGGGGCCATGATCGTGCGGCGCGCCGATGGTGTGGTGATTCGCGGTTCTTCGACCCATACCGGCGCGCTGGCGCTGAAGGGCTACTTCGAGGCGCTGGTGCGCGAGCAGGTATCGCCGGTCATCAATCCGGATGGCCCGCGCGGGCCGCGCTTCAAGTTCAAGCCCGGCGCGATACTGCTGGCGCAGATGTCAGGCCGTGCCATGCTGCCCTTGGCGTATGCGGCATCGCGCGCCTGGCTAGTGCACTGGGATCGCTTCGTACTGCCGGTGCCGTTTTGTCGGATCGCCATTGCGGTCGGACCGCCGCGCCAGGTGCCGCGGGTGCTCGATGCGGCAGGCATGCAGGCCATCGCGCTGGAAATGGAACAGTGCCTGCACCAGACCTTCCGCAGTGCGCGCGCGGCGCTCGCCCGGCCTCCCGGCGACCCGGCCGAGACGCCGGCCTGAGCTTTCGCGCCGCCAGGGCGGCCGCATTATTGCGGGCACAAGTTTCATAAATCAGCGGGTTAGCTTGTAATCTTACGTGTCTGTGCGAGAATCCCGGGCCTCATGTCCACGCCAAAGCCGCCGGGTACGCCCCCAGATTTCACGGCTTCCGACGTTCTTGCCCCCCAGTTCTGGGTCGGCAAGGCGGAGAGGCCAGCGCCCGGTATAGACGTCGCCTGCACCAAAATTGCCGTGGATTTGCAGAATCTGCGGCGCGAGGCGGCCGATGAATGCATCGCCCGCAGTCTGGAGACGCTGCGCGAAGCCACTTCCGCCGACGCCGCTTTTGCCCTGTTCTTCGACCATGGTGCCAAGCACATCGAATCGGTGTTGTGCACCCGTGGGCATTTCGCGCAATGCCATCCCGAGGCCCTGCGCGGGGCCGCGATCGAATCGTTGCCCTGGCTGAGCACTCGCGGCGAGCACTTGAAGCTGTCGGAGTTTCGCGATACCGCCTCACCGCGCAAGGAGCAGGCCGACGATGCCGGCACGCTGGCTGAACTGGCCATCGGCGCGGCATTGCTGGTGGCATTTCGCATCAAGGATCAGCCGGCGGGATTTCTCGGCCTGGCCTATGGGTTGCCGCGCGGGGCCTTCGACGTCAACCTGCAACTACTCATGAAGCTGCTCGGCACGAGTCTGGCCACCGGGCTCGAGCGGGTGCGCCTGTCGTTGGAGCTGGCGCGGATCGAGGAGCGCAATAGCCTGGCGGAACTGGCCGCCAACGATGGCCTTTGGGACTTCGATGTCGAAGGCAACGATGTCTATTTCTCGCCGCGCTGGCGCGCCATGCTCGGCTACGACGAGGCCGATCTGAAGGGCGGCTTCGACTGGCGCAGCCTGGTGCATCCGGACGATTCCTCGCGTGTGCAGGCCGCGATTCGCGAGCACGTGGCCACCAAGACACCGATATTCGAAAGTGTTCACCGCATGCGTCACCGCAGCGGCGAGTGGCGCTGGGTCATCAGCCGCGCCAAGGCGCAGTTGGATGCGCACGGCCGGTTACTGCGCCTGGTGGGCGTGGAACTCGATATCACCGAGCGCAAATTGTACGAGGAGGCACTGTTCCGCGAGAAGGAAAGTGCCCAGATCACGCTGCAGTCCATCGGTGACGGGGTGATCACTACCGACGCCGTCTCCACCATCGACTACATCAATCCGGTGGCCGAACAGCTCACCGGCTGGCGGCTAGAGGATGCGATGGGGCGTCCGGTTGAGGAGATCTTCCGGGCATTCCACGAGGAGACCTGCGAGCCGCTGGAAAATCCTCTGACCGTTTCGATTCGCCGCGCGCGGCCGATCAAGTCGGTGCGGCCGATGCTGCTGATCCGCCGCGACGGCAACGAGCTTTATGTCGAGAGCACCGCCTCGCCGATCCGTGCCGGCAATGGCAAAGTTGGCGGCGGCGTACTGGTGTTCCACGACGTCAGCGAATCGCGCGAGCTCAATCGACGACTGAGTTACCACGCCAGCCACGACTTGCTGACCGGCCTGGTGAATCGGCGTGAATTCGAGAACCGGGTCGAGCGGGCGCTCAAGAGCGCCAAAGCGCGTGAAGCTTCATACGCGCTGTGCTATCTGGACATCGATCAGTTCAAAATCGTCAACGATACCTGCGGCCACAGCGCCGGCGATGCCCTGCTCGGGCAGATGGGCGCGCTGCTGAAATCCAAGGTGCGCTGGCGCGATACGCTCTCGCGCCTGGGCGGCGATGAGTTCGGCATCCTGCTCGAGAGCTGCACGCTCGATGAAGCCATGCGCATGGCCGAGTCGGTACGCGAATCGGTGCGCAACTTCCGCTTCAGCTGGGAGGAGCGCGTGTTCCGCCTGGGCGCCAGCATCGGCGTAGTGCCGATCACGGCCGACAACGAAGATGTGGCCTCGATCATCTCTGCCGCCGACAGCGCCTGCGCCGCGGCCAAGGAACTCGGACGCAACCGCGTGCATAGCTTTGCCGAAAACGACATCGAGCTCATGCGCCGGCGCCGCGAGATGCAGTGGGCCGCGCGCATCAATGCGGCGTTGGAGGAGGGGCGCTTCGAGCTGTTTCGCATGCCCATCCTGCCGCTGCAAAAGCCCGAGGTGGGCGCGCACTACGAGCTGCTGCTGCGAATGCGCGATGAGAATGGGCGCATCGTCGCGCCCGACAATTTCATTGCCGCCGCCGAGCGCTACGGCATTACCCCCAGTATCGATCGCTGGGTGCTGGAGAATGCGCTGCGCTGGCTGGTGTCGGAGGCTGACGAGCGCGAGCGGCTGGCGATGTGCTCGATCAATCTTTCGGGCCAGAGCCTCGGCGATGACAAGTTCCTGCCCTATGTCATCGATCAGTTCCACAAGAGCGGACTTGATGCCTCGAAGATCTGCTTCGAAATCACGGAGACTGCCGCGGTGGCCAGTTTCTCGCAGGCCAACCGCTTCATCCAGGCGCTCAAGCAGCTCGGCTGCAAATTTGCGCTCGATGACTTCGGCACCGGACTGTCCTCGTTCGGCTACCTCAAGCACTTCCCGGTGGATTTTCTGAAGATCGATGGCAGTTTCGTGCGCGAGATCCTGCATGATCCGATTGATCGCGAGATGGTTCGATCCATCAACGAGATTGGACATCTCACCGGCAAACAGACGATCGCGGAATTCGCCGAGAATGCCGAAATCATCCAGATGCTGAGAAATATAGGCGTCGACTACGCTCAGGGCTACGGCGTGGCCCAGCCGCAGCGCATCGTCAAGGCCGTCAGCAACAACGGCATCATCGCGCCCTAGTCGGGCAACGCGTAGGGCAGCGGCAGCGCGCGCGCGTTGACACTCTGCTCAGCTGAAGATCGCGACTCCTCATCGCCCTCGTGGCTCGCCACCGGCAAGGGTGCGACGGCCAGGAATTCGCTGCAACCGTCCGAGCGCTGCACCAGCTCGATCACACGGAAGGCGCGGCCATCTTCGAGTCGCCCACTGTCGCCGATGGCGAGCGAGCAGGGCGCGAGACTCTCGAATCGTTGCAGACGGCGCTTCACTCGGCCGCGGTAGTGGGCTCGCGCGATCACTTCCTGGCCGGTGTAACAACCCTTGCTGAATGAAACGGCATTGATGCAGTCCAGGTTGAGCATTTGCGCAACGAACTGCGCCGAGGTCGCGGCATAGACCTGCGGCAGTCCGGCGGCAACGTCGAGCGCGCGCCACTGCGTACGCGACATCGGCTCGCCTGGCGGTGCGCACTCGTCGACCGTCCGCAGCAGCAGCGCACGGCCCGGGGCGAGCGACCAGGAGTCGGGGCTGGTGGTGTCGCCAGGCGCGTGCCGGCCATAGATGCGCTGTTGCGCGCTCTCATCGGTGATCGTCAGCTTGGCGCGCAACTGAAAGCGGCGCAGGTGCGTGGCCACCACGTTCACCAGTTCCAGCGGCAGCAGCGCCAGAATATCGCGGTCGCCGCCGCTGGCGAGCCACAGCAGCGCCAGTGTGCGGCCCTGCGGGTTGTGCAGGCCGGCGCGCAGAATCGATCCGCGTTCCAGCTGCGTGACATCATTGGACAGTTGTCCCTGCAGGAAACTGCTTGCGTCGGGGCCGCGAAATCGCAGCGTGCCGAAGTCCTCGAGCGGACAAATGGCGTCGGACCGGGTCATCTCAAGCCTGCAACTCGGCACTCGTATGGTGGTCGGTGATGGGCAATTCTGGCACACTTGCCAGCATGCCGGTTTTGATCGCTGACCCGCTCGATTCGGGAGTGCCCGTAGCGAGCGCTGCCAATTCTCCTGCGCCCGCCGACGTCCTCGCATCGCCGGCGCGCGAGATCGGCGGTCCGGTGGGCCCGGAGCCCACGCGTTACGGCGATTGGGAACAGCGCGGACGCTGCATCGACTTTTGAACAGGAAGAGTCATGGCTGAGCGCCCGCTGTCACCGCACGTGACGGTCTATCGATGGGCCTACACGATGACCCTGTCGATCCTGCACCGGATCACCGGCCTCGCCTTATTTCTCGCCCTGATCGGATTGATTGTGTGGCTCACGGCCGCTGCCATGGGAGCGGCTGCCTATGCCCGCGCGATGACCATCATTGGCAACCCGGCGGCGACGCCGTTGATCGCGCTCGCGCTGCTGGCGTTGTGCTTTCATTTCTGCAACGGCCTGCGGCACCTCGCCTGGGACATGGGTTGGGGATTTGAACGGGCGCAGGCGCGTCGCAGTGCCGTGCTGGTAATCGTTGCGACGGTGCTGGCCGCGGCCGCGGCGCTGTACCTGCTGCTGCGCGCGGGTGCGGCGTGAGCCTGCGCACACCGCTGGGGCGGGTGCTCAACCAAGGTGCGGCTCGTGACGGCGTGCACCACTGGTTGGTACAGCGGGTCACGGCGGTGGCCCTGGCGCCGCTCAGCGTGTGGCTGACGGCCTCGTTGCTGCGGCTGCCGAACCGAGACTATGAAACCGTCACGGCCTGGATTGCCGCTGGCCTGCATCCGGTGCTAATGGGAATGACAGTGTTGCTGGCGGCCTGGCACGCATGGCTCGGCATTCAGGTGGTGATTGAAGATTATATCGGGCAGCCGGCACTGAAAGCGCTGCTGATGTTGCTGTCCGCGTTCACGAACGCGCTGCTGCTCGCCAGCGGGGTGTACGCCCTGCTGCGCATCGCGCTGCGGAGTCAGGCGTGAGCGCCTACGAGTTCGTCGATCACAGTTATGACGTGGTGGTGGTCGGCGCGGGCGGCGCGGGCCTGCGCGCCACGCTTGGGCTGGCGGAGGCCGGTCTGTCGACGGCCTGCGTCACCAAGGTGTTTCCCACCCGCAGCCACACCGTGGCGGCACAGGGTGGCATCAGCGCAGCGCTCGCCAACATGGGCGAGGACGATTGGCGCTGGCACATGTACGACACGGTCAAAGGCTCCGACTGGCTCGGCGACCAGGACGCCATCGAGTTCATGTGCAAGGAGGCGCCGGCCGCGGTGATCGAGCTGGAGCACTACGGCGTGCCGTTCTCCCGCACCGACGATGGACGGATCTACCAGCGGCCGTTCGGCGGCATGACCACGCACTACGGCCAGGGCATTGCCCAGCGCACCTGTGCGGCCGCCGATCGTACCGGCCATGCCATGCTGCATGCGCTCTACCAGCAGTCGATCCGCAACGAGGCGGAGTTTTACATCGAGTATTTCGCCATCGATCTGTTGATGGAGCAGGACCAATGCCGTGGTGTGATCGCGATCGACCTGGCGACCGGCAAGCTACATCGTTTCCGCGCCCAGATCACCGTGCTAGCCACCGGCGGCTACGGCCGCGCCTATTTCTCCTGCACTTCGGCTCACACCTGCACCGGTGACGGCGGCGGCATGGTGCTGCGCGCGGGCCTGCCGCTGCAGGACATGGAGTTCGTCCAGTTCCACCCGACCGGCATCTACGGCGCGGGCGTGCTCATCACCGAGGGCGCGCGCGGCGAGGGCGGTTATCTGACCAACTGCGACGGCGAACGCTTCATGGAGCGTTACGCGCCCAATGCCAAGGACCTGGCCTCACGTGATGTGGTGAGCCGTGCGATGACCATCGAGATTCGTGAGGGCCGCGGGGTGGGCGCACTCAAGGACCATATCCACCTTCATCTCGAGCACCTGGGGCCAGCGGTGATCCACGAGCGCCTCCCGGGCATCGCCGAGACCGCGCGCATCTTTGCCGGCATCGACGTCACGCGCGAGCCGATTCCAATTCTGCCCACGGTGCACTACAACATGGGTGGCATACCCTGCAGCATGCGCGGGGAAGTGGTGACACTCAGGAACGGCGACCCCGACAGCGTCGTGACCGGACTGATGGCGGTGGGCGAGGCTGCCTGCGTGTCGGTGCATGGAGCCAACCGGCTGGGCTCGAATTCGCTGCTGGACCTGATCGTGTTCGGCCGCGAGGCCGCGCGCCACTGCGCCGAAGTGGCGCAGCCACAGGCCAAGCAACGGCCGCTGCCCAGGGATGCCGGCGAGCAGGCGGTGGCACGCCTGGATCGACTGCGTCATGCCAAGGGTTCGCGGCCCACCGCGGCCATCCGCCTCGAGATGCAAAAAATCATGCAGGCTGATGCCGCCGTGTTTCGTACCGGCCAGACGCTAGCGCAAGGGATCGAGCGATTGTCCGCCACCTTCGCGTCCTTCGCCGATGTGCGCGTGTCTGATCGTGGACTGATCTGGAATACCGATCTGATCGAGACCATGGAGCTGGAAAATCTGCTGCTGCAGGCGCTGGCAACCATTCATTCGGCCGGTAATCGCCAGGAGAGCCGTGGCGCGCATGCGCGCGAGGATTTCCCGCTGCGCGATGATGCCCATTGGATGAAGCACAGCCTGTGCTGGGTGGATGCAGGCGGTCGGGCGCACATCGACTACCGCCCGGTTCATCTCAATACCTTGACCAGCGAGGTCGAGACCATCGCGCCAAAGGCGCGCACCTACTGAATCTGCGGACCGCCCCGAGGAGTGCACTGGACCATGGTTGAACTGTCGCTGCCCGCAAAATCCAGGATCGATAAATCCGCCGGCAAGACCTACCCCGCACCGGCGGGCGCCAAAAACGTTCGCCGCTTCAGAGTCTATCGTTTCGATCCGGACTCGCCGGGGCGGCCACGCGTCGATGTTTACGAGCTCGATATGGCCAGCTGCGGGCCGATGGTGCTGGATGCTCTGCTGAAAATTAAAAACGAAGTCGATACCACGTTGGCATTGCGACGGTCCTGTCGGGAGGGCATCTGCGGTTCCTGCGCCATGAATATCAATGGCCTCAATACACTGGCCTGCACAAAAGCGTGTAACGAGCTGGGGGCGGGGGACGTCAAGGTCTATCCGCTGCCGCATATGCCGGTGCTCAAGGACCTGGTCACCGACCTCACGCACTTCTATGCCCAGTACGCCGCCATTAAACCCTGGTTGCAGACTCATACGCCGGCGCCGCCCGATCGCGAGCGGCTGCAGACCAAAGAAGATCAGGAACGCATTGATCGCCCCTCCGCCTGCATCCTGTGCGCCTGCTGCTCTACCGGCTGCCCGAGCTACTGGTGGAACTCGGAACGCTATCTGGGTCCGGCAGCGCTGCTGGCCGCTTACCGCTGGATAGTCGACAGCCGCGATGAGGCTACGGGCGAGCGGCTGGACGCGCTGGAGGATCCATACCGGCTGTACCGATGCCACACCATCATGAACTGCACCGAGGCCTGCCCTAAGGATCTGAATCCGGCCAAGGCTATCGGTGCCATCAAGCAGATGCTCGCGGAGCGGCAACATTGACCGACGCTGCCATGAGCGAAGGTGAGAGTCGTTCGCGATTGGCGTGGCGATGCCGCCGTGGCACCCAGGAGCTCGACCTGCTGCTGCTGGGCTGGCTGGCCCGCTGCTTCGAGTCGGCCAGCACGCAGGAGCGCGCGGCGTTTGCGGCCCTTTTGGAGCTGCCCGACCCTGAGCTCGCGGATTGCCTGCTCGGCGCCAGGGCGGCGGATGCGAGCCTTGCTGCCGTGGTTGCCGCCATACGCCCGGCGGCGGAACCTTCGGCCGCCCCGTCTATCTAAGGTTAGATAGCATTACGTAAAGTAGGCGTCCGCAGGGTAGGGTCATCATGGGCGGCTCAGCTGATACACTCCTCGGGACGAACTTTCAGGACCCGCCGCGGTCCATTCAGGTCGCGGACGGGCGACCTGGCAATGCAATGGCAGGATTGCCGATGGGCCCGGATGCGAGTGACCTGAGTCTGGTGCAGCGCGTGCAGCGTGGCGAGCGCGGCGCGTACGACCTGTTGGTACTCAAGTATCAGCACAAGGTCGTCAAGCTCGTGATGCGCTATCTGCGCGACCCGGCGGATGCGGAGGATGTGGCCCAGGAAGCATTCATCAAGGCCTACCGGGCGTTGCCCCAGTTCCGGGGCGACAGTGCCTTCTACACCTGGCTTTATCGCATTGCCATCAATACTGCCAAGAATGCCCTTGCGGCGCGGGATCGCAATCCGGTGAGCTATGAGCTCGATCTGCATAACGGCGACGAGTCCAGCGACATGGTCGGCCGACTGAAGGATCCGGAAACCCCGGAAGGCCTGGCCCTCACCGAAGAGATTCGCAACACGGTGAACTTCGCCATCGATGCATTGCCAGAGGATCTGCGGACCGCCATTGTGCTGCGCGAATTGGAAGGGTTGAGCTATGAGGAAATTGCGCTGTCCATGGATTGTCCCGTTGGCACGGTGCGCTCCCGCATATTCAGGGCGCGCGAGGCCATTGATCGGCGCTTGCGCGAGGTATTTGACGGCGGCCTGGGCCGGGCGGAGGAGCTGGTGTGAACGAGCATGAAGTGGAAAGCCAGCTGTCAGCGATGTTCGACGGCGAACTGCCGGCGGCGGAATGTGAGCTGCTGTCCAGGCGAATCGATCGTGACGAGAACCTGCGCTCACGCTGGTCGCGCTACGCGCTCATAGGCGCCGCCATGCGCTCTGAGCCGGTCGCCACGGCTCGCAGCGGCTTCGCCCTGCGCGTGAGCGCGGCGCTGGCGGCCGACCTTGCGCCCAAGCGCGCCGCGCGCGGTCGCAGTCTGGTTTGGAATACGGCCCTGGCGGCAACCCTGGTGGCCGCCGTGGCGGGGTTATCGGTGTCGATGTTGCGCGATGCGGCGCTCGGAACCGGTACCCAGCATGCTGTTGGCGCCCTTGCCGGCGCATCGAGCGCGCCGGTCACTGACTCGACGCTACTGGCGAGCGAGCCGGCCGCGGCCGCGCTGCCAGTGCTGAATTCGGCGCCGAGCTATGTAACACCGGCCGGCTCTTCGGGCGCTGCGACTATTCTGCGCACTCAGCTGGCCGACTACATCGTCGCGCACAGCGCATATTCGACGCCGCTGTTACGGCGCAATGTGTTGTCCGAGCTGATCACCAGCGAGGACGCGATGGGGATCGTATCGAGCCATACGATTGCCGCCGGCAGCGATGCGACCCGATCCGCCTCAGGCTCCAGCCGCTAGAGCACCGCCCCTGCTGCCCGCACTGCTACGAGCCGTGGGCGGCTGCGCCGCGCTGTGGCTTTCGTCGCAGGCATTTGCGGCAGCGAGCGATGATCCTCGAGACTGGCTGGCGCGCACCGATCAGGCGCTGTCGAAGCGAAACTACGAGGGCGTGTTCGTGCACGAGCGGGCCGGCGAATCCGAGACCCTGCGCGTGATTCACCGGCTCGACGGCGAGGGGGTAACCGAGCGGCTGCAGTCCATGGATGGTTCGGGCCGCGAGTTCATCCGCAAAGGCACGCAGCTCATTTGCTATCTGCCCGATCAACGCACGGTGCTGGTCGAGAAGAGTCCCGATTCGGCGCTGCTGCTTACTGGTCTGCCGCACATCGATGCCAGCACCACCGGACAGTACGATGTCACGGAACTGGCGCGCACGCGAGTGTCCGGACGTGCGGCGCACGTCATCGCCATTGCGCCGCTGGATCAGCTGCGCTACGGCTATCGCATCTGGATCGATGAGGCCACGGCCATGCCGCTCAAGACACAATTGCGTGACAGCCACGGCGGCGTTCTGGAGCAGATCGTGTTTACCAGCCTCAAGATGTTTGCGCACATTCCAAATTCCGAACTCGAAGCCGGCATCGATGCGCATGCTTACCGCTGGGTGCGGCGCGACGCCGATGCGGTCGATGCGCACACTCTGCCGGTGTCATGGCAGGCCGATGCGTTGCCGCCGGGCTTTCGTATGACCGCCAGCACGCAGCAGATGTTGCCTGCCGGGCCGGTGGAGCACCTGGTATTCAGCGACGGCCTGGCCTCGGTCTCGGTATTCATCGAGATTGGCCGCGCCGGCAGCGCCGACCGGGTCAGCGACGACGCTGCGACCCTGGGCACTTCCTCGGCCTATTCGACGGTGGTGCAGGGTTACCGTGTCACTGCCGTCGGCGAGGTGCCCCCTGAGACCGTGCGCGTGATCGCGCAGTCCATGCGCAATGGCGGCACACAAGAGCCGCCAGCGGTCGGCGGCCTGCTGGATCCCGGCAGTAGTTCCGGCGCCGCCATTTTCAATGGTACTGCCGTGGTCAATCCGCCGGTGACGTACGGCACGCGCGGGCCGGCCGAGGGCAGGGCGGCCTTCGGCGATACCGCCGGTCCCAGCGGCTTTGGGGCCACCAACGGCGCCGCTGTCAAGGCCAGCGGTCCGCGCAAACATTGAGCGCCGGCGCGCTGCCGGACCACTCCCGGCTGACGCTGCTGCTGCGCCCGGACTGCAGCTTGTGCGAGCAGATGCTCGGCGATTTGCGTTCGTTACAGGCGCAATTGCCGCTGCCGCCGCTCAGGATCATCGATGTGGATTCCGATCCGCTGTTGCAGCGCCGTTATGGTCTGAAAGTCCCGGTGCTGCTGATCGATGACACGCCGATTTGCAGTTATCGCCTGGATACCGCGGAGCTGCGGCGGATGCTGAACCGGCCTTGAGGCTATAATCCGCGCGCCCCGACCCTGGGCATCCCTAGTTTCCTGATGCAACGCATACGCAATTTTTCCATTATCGCGCACGTCGACCATGGCAAATCAACGCTGGCGGATCGTTTGATCCAGCTCTGCGGCGGCCTTGAAGCACGCGAAATGCAGGCCCAGGTGCTCGATTCAATGGATCTGGAGCGCGAGCGCGGTATCACCATCAAGGCTCAGAGTGTGACGCTGCAATACCTGGCGCCCGATGGCGAACGCTACCAGCTCAATCTGATCGACACCCCGGGCCACGTGGATTTCTCGTATGAAGTCTCGCGCAGTCTGGCCGCCTGCGAGGGCGCATTGCTGGTGGTGGATGCCTCCCAGGGCGTGGAGGCACAGAGCGTCGCCAACTGCTATACCGCGATCGAACAAGGACTGGAAGTGCTGCCGGTGATCAACAAGATCGACCTGCCGTCGGCCGATCCGGATCGCGTGGTGACGGAAATTGAAGAGATCATCGGCATTGATGCGACCGAGGCAGTGCGCGTGAGCGCCAAGACCGGCGAAGGCGTACCGGAACTGCTCGAGGAGATCATCCGCCGGTTCCCCGCTCCGCGCGGTGATCCCGAGGCGCCGGTACAGGCGCTGATCGTCGATTCCTGGTTCGACAACTACGTCGGTGTGGTGTCGCTGGTGCGAGTGGTCAACGGCACCCTGCGCCGGGGCGAGAAGATCCGGGTGTACTCCACCGGCCGCAGCCACCAGATCGACAAGCTCGGCCGTTTCACGCCCAAATCGATCGCGCTCGAGACCCTGAGCGCCGGCGAGGTGGGATTCGTGGTCGCCGGCATACGCGAAATCGACGGCGCCCCGGTCGGCGACACCATTACTCTCGACGCGCGGCCGTGTGACACGCCGTTACCGGGCTTCAAGCAGATCCAGCCGCGGGTGTTCGCCGGGCTGTTCCCGGTGAATGCCGAGGACTACGAGAATTTTCGTGACGCGCTCGCCAAGCTCAAGCTCAACGATTCGGCTCTGCACTACGAGCCGGAAGTATCCACCGCTCTGGGATTCGGCTTCCGTTGCGGTTTCCTCGGGCTGCTGCACATGGACATCGTGCAGGAACGGCTGGAGCGCGAGTACTCGCTTGAACTGATCACCAGCGCCCCCACCGTGATTTATGAGGTGGCGCGCACCAGCGGCAACGTCGAATACGTCGACAATCCCGCCAAGCTGCCGGTAGTCAACGAAATCGCGCAAATCCGCGAACCCATCATTACCGCCAGCATCCTCGTGCCTCCCGCCTATGTCGGCGCCGTGCTGGGCCTGTGCAGCGAGAAGCGCGGTGTGCAGCGAAAAATGCAGTTCCTGGCCAGTTCAGTGGCGCTGCAATATGAGCTGCCGCTGGCGGAAATAGTGCTGGATTTCTTCGACCGGTTGAAGTCGGCGACCAAGGGCTACGCCTCCTTCGACTATGTCTTCAGCCATTTCGAGCCCGCGCCGCTGGTGAAGCTTGATATCCTGATCAATGGCGACACGGTCGATGCGCTGTCAATCATCGTGCACAAGGACAACGCCTACGCCCGCGGACGCGAGCTGGTCGACAAGATGCATGAACTGATTCCGCGTCAGATGTTCGAGGTAGCCGTGCAGGCGGCGATCGGCAGTCATATCATCGCCCGCCAGACGGTGAAGGCCTTGCGCAAAAATGTGCTTGCCAAGTGCTACGGCGGCGATATCTCGCGCAAGCGCAAACTGCTCGAGAAACAGAAAGAGGGCAAGAAGCGCATGAAGCAGGTGGGACAAGTCGAGATTCCGCAGGAGGCTTTTCTAGCGGTACTTCGGGTGGGGCGCAAATGACACAATTGCTGACGTTACTGGCCTGGGCATGCGTGCCCGTGACGCTGATCGCGATTGTCGATGACTGGTTTCTGCGGCCGCGCCGGCGCCTGCAGCCCGGACCGGAGCGACCTGACCCGCTGGTGATGCGGGCGATCTACCTGCTGTTGCCGATCGTGCTGGTGGCCGGGGTGCTGGAGCTGCTCGGATCCGAGCGGCTTGATTTCAGTCTGGTGCTGGTGATCGTGGTGGCCGCCGCCGGCGCCATATGGCTGCTCGATCACCTGCTGCTGGCGCCGATGCGCCGCCGCCGCGCACTGGCTGCCGGCCGGGATCCAGCGGTGCAGCTCATGCCGGTGACCGTCGACTACGCCCGCAGCTTCTTTCCCGTGGCGGTCATCGTGTTGCTGGTGCGCTCATTCATCTTTGAGCCGTTCCGGATTCCCTCGGATTCTATGATGCCGACTCTCCTGGACGGGGATTTCATCGTCGTCAACAAATTCGCCTATGGCCTGCGCCTGCCGGCCGTGGGGACCAAAATACTCAATATTGGTGAACCGCAGCGCGGTGATGTGGTGGTGTTCCACTTTCCACCCGACCCGGCTGTGAACTACATCAAGCGCCTGGCCGGCCTGCCGGGCGATCATGTCGAGATCGTGTCGGACCAGCTCATCATCAACGGCCAGCCGGTGCCCCTGCAGAGCGACGGACCCTACGATGATGGCTGTTACCACAACATGCGCCTGTCAACAGAGGTTCTCGGCAATCATCGTCACCAGACCCTGTCGTGTCTGACCCCGGATGAGATCAGCGCCCCGCCCAGCTCCACCTGCAATCGCCGGATGGAGCGCAATTACTTGTGTATCGAGCCAAATGTACCGGGCGAGCACGATCACAGCGACGCGCACGAAATCATCGTGCCGGCGGGCAGCTACCTCATGATCGGTGATAATCGCGATAACAGCTATGACGGGCGCTACTGGGGCTTTGTCCCCGAGGATCATCTG
>DASXLF010000165.1:0-1530 GCA_036496405.1 Steroidobacteraceae bacterium
CCCGGCGATCTGCGGCTATTTCCGCACTTTCGAGCAACAGGCGGCCGGCGACTCCCCCGACCGTGTGCGCGGCTATCACAAGCCCATCATGATCGCCGGCGGCCTGGGCAATATCCGCCGTGAGCATGTCGAAAAGGGCGAAGTGCCGGTGGGCGCGAAGCTGGTCGTGCTCGGCGGTCCGGCCATGCTGATCGGCCTGGGCGGCGGCGCCGCCTCCTCCATGGCCAGTGGCAGCAGCAGCGCGGACCTGGATTTCGCTTCGGTTCAGCGCGGCAATCCGGAAATCGAGCGCCGCGCTCAGGAGGTGATCGACCGTTGCTGGGCGCTCGGGGATCACAATCCGATCGCCCTCATCCACGATGTGGGTGCCGGCGGCCTGTCCAATGCCGTGCCGGAAGCGGTGGCGCACAGCCAGCGCGGCGCGCGGGTGGATCTGCGTGCGGTGCCGAGCGGCGACCCGGGCATGTCGCCGCTGCAGATCTGGTGCAACGAGGCGCAGGAACGCTATGTGATTGCGCTGCAGCCTGATGGATTGCAGCCGTTTGCGGACATTGCCGCCCGGGAGCGCTGTCCGTATGCGGTGATCGGTGAGATCAATGATTCGGGCGTGCTGCAGGTCAGTGATCCACTGCTCGGCGGCATGCCGGTGGACATGCCGATCGAAATACTGTTGGGCAAGGCTCCGCGCATGCATCGGGATGTGGCGAGCAAGGTTGCACCGGGCGTGGAATTCGATCCCGCCGGCTTGGATCTGCGCGAAGCGATTCTGCGCGTACTGCGCTGTCCCACGGTCGCTGACAAGACCTTCCTGATTTCCATCGGTGACCGCACCGTCGGCGGACTGATCAGCCGCGACCAGATGGTCGGTCCCTGGCAGGTCCCGGTCAGCGACGTCGCGGTGACCGTCGTCGACTATACGGGCCATGCGGGTGAGGCCATGTCGATGGGCGAGCGCACTCCGGTGGCGGTGTTGAACGCGCCGGCTTCCGGTCGCCTGGCCGTCGCCGAAGCCATCACCAACATCCTCGCGGCCGACGTCGCCAGCCTTGCGGAAGTGCGGCTTTCGGCCAACTGGATGGCCGCCTGTGGCGAACCCGGCGAGGATGCGGCCTTGTATGCCACGGTGCGCGCGGTCGGAGAGGAGCTGTGCCCGGCGCTGGGAATCGCGATACCGGTCGGCAAGGACTCCCTGTCGATGAAGACCAGTTGGCAGCAGTCAGGTGCCACCCGTAGTGTGGTCGCGCCGGTGTCGCTGATCGTTTCTGCGTTCGCAAGAGTCGGCGATGTGCGCCGTACGCTGACGCCGGTCCTGCGTAAGGATCTGGGCCCAGCCTCCTTGTGGCTGATCGATCTGTCCGGGGGCAAGGCGCGCCTGGGCGGCTCGGTGCTGGCACAGGTCCACGGACAGATGGGCGCCGAGACCCCCGACCTCGATGATCCGAAACTGCTGATCGCGCTGGCGCAGGCCATGCCGCGACTGCGCGCGGCCGGGTTGCTGCAGGCCTACCACGACCGCTCCGACGGCGGACT
>DASXLF010000166.1:0-11705 GCA_036496405.1 Steroidobacteraceae bacterium
TCACGTCATTCTCAGAACTTTTGGCACGGAATAATCATGGCGGAATGGCTCATAGTTGAGCTGCCGCGCGGCAGCGACGGCTCCTGCAGCTGGATGCTGGCCGACGCCGCGGGCCGCCCGATCAGTGCACCCGAAACCGGAGCGATGGCGCAGGCGGCCATGCACTCACCCGGACGCCTGGTCGGACTGATCGTGGCCAGCGGCGATGTGCTGCTCACTGATGTGGAACTGCCGCCCAAGAGCGGTGTGCGCGCACAGCAGCTGGTGGCGTACGCACTCGAAGAGCAACTCGCCGCCGACATCGAGACGCTGCACTTCGCCGTGGGCACTCGCGATGCCGTCAATGGACGCACCGCCGTAGCCGTGGTCACGCGCGCCCTGATGAGCCGCTGGCAGACACAGCTCGGCGATGCCGGCATCACCGCCACGGTGATCTGCCCGGACGCGTCCCTGCTGCCGGAAAACCCCGGTCACACGGTGGTCTTGCTGGCCGGCGATACGCTGTCGATTCGCCGCCCGGGCCGACCGGCGTCGGCAATGCCATCGGATGACATTGGCGCGGCGCTGGCGGCTTCGCTGGGCGAACAAATGGCGGCTGACAATCTGATCTTCTACAGCTCGGCGCAGGACTGGCAGTTGCGCGCGAGCGAAGTGGAAGCGCTGCGCCCGCAATGCGCCAGCCTGAAGGTGCAGTTGCTCAATTCCGGGCCGTTGCCGCTGCTGGCACCGCAGCTGGTGGCGGGCGAATTCATCAATCTGCTCAGCGGCGAGTTCGCGCCGCAGATCGCAGCGGGCAGCGGCTGGCGGCGCTGGCGAATGGCGGCAATGCTGGCCGCGGCGTTGTTCGCCGTGCACGTGAGCGGTCTGTCGCTGGCATGGTTGCAGTCGCATCGCAACGAACGCCAGCTCGATGCCCAGATCGGCGAAATCGCGCGCAGCGCCCTGCCGGGAGATTCGGGCGAGGGTGCGGTGCGCTCGCGCGTGGAACGGCGTCTGCTGGCAATGCAGAGTGACTCGGGCGGTGCCGGTTTCATGCCGGCGCTGGCCGCTCTGGCACAGGCCCTGGGCAGCGCGCGCGGCACATCGCTGCAGGCACTGAGTTATCGCGACGGCGGCATGGAACTCAAGCTCAAAGCCGGTGATGCCGAAAGCCTGGAACGAATCGACCAATCGCTGCGCAACGACGGCTGGCAGGCCGATCTGACTTCCGGCGGCGCCGCCGGCAGCGGCTATGAAGGGCGCATACAGATGCGGCGCTCCGGCACCAGCCCGCCGGCGCGAGCACGATGATGCAAGCGCTGCAGCTTTATTTCGCCAAACTCGATGCTCGTCAACGGCGGATCGCGATCTTTGGTGCCGCCGCAGCGGTCCTGCTGCTGATCCTGGTGGTGGTGCTGCCGCTGCAGCGCAGCGTCGGTGCCGCGCAGGAACGCATCGAGCGCAAGCGCGATGATCTGGCATGGCTGCAATCCATGAGGCCGCAGCTCGCAGGCTTGCGCACCAGCGCGCCACCGGCGCTGCATGAATCTCTGGTGGTAGTAGTCGATCGTACCGCGCGCCAGTCCGGACTCGAGAAAGCACTGGTTGGCAGCCAGCCCAGCGGCGACGGCGGCTTGAACGTACGTCTGGAGCAGACTCCCTTCGACAGCCTGGTTACGTGGCTGGCGCAGCTGCGCGAAAGTTACGGCGTGCATGTCGATTCCGCCGTGGTCGACACGGGCAATGCGGTGGGCACCGTCAACGCGAGCCTGGTCCTGCACGCGCGCTGATGTCTGCAAAATCCGCGATCCTGCTCGCCGCCGCGATCTTCCTGCTGACAGTGCTGATGCGCCTGCCGGCGGCGGTGCTCACTTTGTTTCTGCCGGCAACGGTCCATTGCCAGGCGCCCGCCGGTACGCTCTGGCGCGGATCCTGCGGTGAATTGCGCAGCGATCCCCTGGCGCTGTCCGACGTGCGCTGGGCACTGCATCCGCTGGAGCTGCTGCACGCGCAGGTGTTCGCGGACATCGACAGCGCTGATCCCCGCGCCAGCGGTCACGCGCAGATCAGGTTGCATGGCAATGGCGATCTCGATATCCGCGCGCTCAGCGCGAGCTTGCCGCTGCAGGGCGGTCTGAGCCTCATGCCCGTCGGGTGGAGTGGTACGTTGGAGCTCGCGATCGAACAGGCCAGCATCCAGGGAGGCCACCTGGTGGCGGCGCAGGGCATCATCAGCGTACGGCGACTGCACCGCGATCAACCACCGGTAGATCTCGGTGGTTTCGAATTGAATTTTCCGGATGCCGCGCAGCTGACCGGCAATCTGCGCGACACCGACGGGCCGTTGTCATTGCAAGGGGTGCTGCAGCTCTCGCGCAGCGGCGGCTACCAGCTCAACGGCACCGTGGCCACGCGCGACGCGTCGAGCAGCGATCTGCAGCAGCTGCTGCAAATGCTCGGTCCGGCCGATGCGCAGGGACGGCACGCGTTTTCCCTGGCCGGCACTTTTTAGGCGTCGAGCTCGCGAAATACGCCCAGTAGCGGGAAATACAGGGCCGCGCGTACCGGCTCGTCTCCGAGCCCCGCCGCCAGGTCAGCGTAGCGGCGCATCTGCCCGCGATATCGCTCCAGCTCGCTGTCGATGAAAGTATCGACGGCGGCGCCTTCATGACGGCTGGTCTTGTAATCCACCACCCAGCGCTGCCCCTGTTCATCGATAAGCATGCGATCGAACACCACATTGACGATGCGGCCCTGGTGCACGCCGCTCAGCCGCCACTCGCTGTGGGCCTGGGCGTGAGTGCTCGCGAGCAGCCAGCGCCCGCGGGGATCGGCCAGCGTGCGCTCCAGAGCCTCCAGGATCAGTGCCTGGCCCTGGGACTGCTCGGACACGGGCACGCCCAGTTCTCCCAGCCAGGTACCGTAGTACGAGGCGCGCGATTGCAGGTCCTGCGCCTGCGGCAATAGCTGGCTGCTGGCCAGCCGGTGCAATTCCGCATGCACGACGGTGCCGATGGC
Organism: Steroidobacteraceae bacterium; assembly: GCA_036496405.1. Taxonomy (GTDB): domain Bacteria; phylum Pseudomonadota; class Gammaproteobacteria; order Steroidobacterales; family Steroidobacteraceae; genus FEN-1191. The sequence goes on from DASXLF010000166.1 coordinate 2,998, forward strand.
GCGCGCGGTCAGCCCGACCCAACTGTATTCGGGCGTGTCAGCCGCGGCCGGTGCCGACAGTAACAAGCGTCTCGGTTCGACCGCCGCCGGCAGCGTGGGCAGGCGCCAGAGCGCGGGCAAGCGCCACAACGGCGGCGGCCCCTCAGGCCGCTCGAGCGCGGCGCCGGCGATGGCCTCCAGGGCGCCGAACTCCCGGTCAATGGCCGGCCACAGTATCTCCAGCAACGAGCCGGCCAGCGGCGATGCCGCAGCACCCGGCGTCGCTGAAGGCTCGAGCGCACCGAGCAGATGCAGCTGCATTCGCGCGCGGGTCGCCGCCACATACAGCAGCCGCACGCGCTCTAGCCGACCGCGCGCGCGTCGCAATCCTTTGATGTAAGAGGCTAAAGAACCGTCGGGCTCCTGCTCGCCCGATCGGATCGGCGCCAGCAGCAGGTCCGTGCCATCGCTGGCGCGAGGCAACTCGATCCAGTGCAACAGCGGATCGGTGTCGACCGCGGTCTTGCGGCCCAGTCCGGGCAGGATGACCACATCCCATTCCAGTCCCTTGGCTGCGTGCATGGTCATGACTTCGATGGCTCCCGGTTGGGGCGGTGCCGAGGAGTACAGCGGCTCGGTCAGCGTGGACATGGCATCCCCGACCAGTGATTCGGCCTCGTCATGCAAGGCCAGCGCGTCGAGGAAGCGATGTGCGTCCACGCGGTCAGCGGCGCTGCCATGGATTGCCGGGCCCGCCAGGCGCAGCCACGCGCGTTCCACGCGTTGCCACAACGGCCAGCCCCGTTCCGTCCCCAGTATCGAAGGCGCCAGCGCCGTACACAGGCGTAGCAGACGGGCATCGCAATGCGTCTGCCTTGACTGCTCGGTCAGCGCAGCGAAAACATCGCCATCGACCTCGCCCAGCAACGGTTCGAGTTCCCGCAGGGTCAGGCCGCACCACGGTGCACGCAACAGCGCCAGCCACGCGGTGCGGTCAGCCCCATGCAGCAGCGCGCGCGCCAAAGCCGACAGATCGCGGATCACCGGCCGGTCGCGCAGCCGCTCCAGGTCCACACCACGCAAGGCAAATCCGGCCGCGCGCAGCTGCCCGACGACGACGGCCGCGTGATCCCGGCCCGCCACCAGCACCGCAACCGATGCCGATGGCCAGCGTGCGCGCGCCTCGCGCACGATATGCAGCACGCGCGCGCCTTCAGCAAGCGTGTCGCCGGCTGCAATGCGATGCATGCTCACCGCTTCGGGCAACTCATCGACGCGGCCGCCGGCAACCACCGAAGGCAGATAACGCACGGCGGCGAGCCGCGCATCGTCATCGGCCGGAAACAGGCGCTCGAAGCGCCCATTGATCCAGGTAATGAGCGCGGCGCGCGAGCGAAAATTGCGTCGCAGCTGCAGCATCTCCAGCTCGATATCGCCCAAGCCATGATCGCGCGCGCGCAGGAACAGGCCGACCTCGGCCTCGCGAAAGCGATAGATCGACTGCATTGGATCACCGACGATGAAGAGCGTGCGCCCATCGCCACGCTCCCAGCCGGCCGTCAGCGCCCGCAGCAGCTCGAACTGATCGAACGAGGTATCCTGAAATTCATCCATCAGAATATGGCGCACGGCCGCGCCGGCGCGCAGCGCGAAATCGCTCGGCTCGCCCAGTTCACTCAGCGCCTGGCGCGCCGCCGCGGCAACATAGGGATAATCCACCCGGCCGTAATCGGCAAACAACAGCTGCAGTTCGGCCGCCGCGCGCATCAGCAGCAGGGCCAGAGCTTCCAGCGCCACCTGATCGGCCTCGCTCAGCGCCGCATCGGGCAACGCGCGCACGCTGCACAGCGTGGCTTGCGCGCCCGCGTGCGCGGCCATGGCGATGATCCAGTCCGACGCTTGCTGTTTGATGGCCCTGTCATTGGGTCCAAAGCCCTCGCGGATGGTCAGTCGCTGACGCCACGAACCAGCAACGGTCAGGGCCAGATCGCACAAGGCCCGCCAGTGCGCAAGACTTGCCGGCTGCGCATCCAACGGACAGGCGCGCCCCGAATGCAGACTGCTCAGCAGGCTCTCGCCCTCGCGCAGCAAGCTCGCCGGCAGGCGCGCCGCCGCGCCCGCCAGCTGCGTTCGCAACACCGAATCCAGGCTATCCGCCACGCGTGCGGCCAGACCACTGCTGTGTGCATCGAGCACGTGCGGTAACCAGTGCGAGCGCCGCCCCAGCATTTCGGCCAGCAATTGCTCCAGTCGTCGCCAGCTGTTGTCCAGGCGCGTGAGCAACAGCTGTGCGGCGGCGCCCGCCTCCGCTTCCCGCAACGCCTCGCGCAGCGCGCGCCGCGCCGCGCGCCGGTACAGCGGCGCCGGCAAGGGCGTGATATCCAACTGCGGTCCGGAGCGCGCTGCGATCGGCAGCGCGCTGGCCAGCCGATGACTGAGTGCATCGATGGTTTCCACGCGCAGCCGCGAGGCATTGCGCAGCAGCTGCCAGCCGCGCTGGTGATCCTGGTGCGCGACCGCCTGCAACAGCGACGCATCGATGCCGGCTATCGCCGTGCCGTCCGCGGCGGCATGCAACGCAGCGATGATCCGGTGGCGCATCTCCGCTGCCGCTTTGCGGGTGAAGGTGATGGCCAGGATTTGCTCGGGATTGTCGGACTGCGCCAGCAGCGCCAGGAAACGCGCGGTGAGTACCGTGGTCTTCCCGGAGCCCGCGGGTGCCTGCAGCAGCAGCGATCGATGCACCTCCAGCGCCTCGCGGCGCGCGCGCTGATCCAGCAGCAGCAGATCGGGCGCGCTCATGGCGGTACGGGGCTCAGTTGGATCCGGCAGAAGGATTGCAGATGACAGCTGTCGCAGGCCCCCGGCTGCGGCTGCACGGCGGCATATCCGGACAGGAACTCCTGTACCAGGCCGTGCAGCTGCTGGCGCCAGCGCTGCAATAGCGCCGGCCACTGCGCTTCGCCCGCCTTCAGCGTCGGCAATCCGGGCAGGCGTCCGGGTTTATCGGCGATGCCGCGCAGCTTCGGCCCCTCGCGGCCGAGATACAGCGACAACACCGCCGCGGTCTGCTCTCCCGCCACGACCGCGTAGGCGGGTAGCTGTGGCAGCATGGGCCGCTCGGCCAGCGCATCGAATGAATTGGGAGCGCCAGTTTTGTAGTCGATCACCAGCAGCTGTCCGTCGGCCAGCCGATCGACCCGGTCAAGGCGCAGCTGCAGGCTCGCGCCGTCGACGCTATAGGATTGCGACCACTCCAGTTGCGCGATTTCGAACGGCTCGCGGCTGCGCTCCCACTCAAGCAGCGCCAACAGCAGCTGCACGGCGCGTTCGCCCTCGCGACGCACAACGCTGGGCTCGACGCACAGCAACGCGTGCCCGGCGGCCATGGCTAATGCGCGCTCGACGCAACTACTGACCAGATCGAGCGTTGCCGCATCCGGGCGCGCACGCAGCTGTGCCAGGTTTGCGGTAGCGCTCCAGAACAGCTCCAACGCACAGTGCAGGACTTGACCGCGAACGCGCGCATCAATGCCGGGTGCCGGTTCGGGGAGTGGTGCTGCCCGCAACCGCAGCGATGCGAAGCTGCGAAATGGACACAGCGACTGCAATTCAAGCAGGCGCGTGCCGCCACGCAACGCACGTTCCCGAGGCCACGGCGGACCGGACAAATCGTGCCACTCTTCCAACCGCGGAGCGCTGGCCGCCAGCCACGACTCAAGCTGAAAGATTGCGGTTGCGGGTTGTTCCGCCGCGGCCGGCCCTGCGAGTGCCGTCTCCGCGAGCAGCGGGCTTGGATCGTGCGGCATATCCCCGTCGCTGCGCGACCAGCTCAGAGCCAGCTCCCCGCTCGCCAGCCGCCAGTGCCGCAGCGCCTCTTCGGCCGACTGCAGCATGCCCGCGGGGCTCGCCATGGGCATGCCGGCCGCCTGTTGCAGCCCCCATGGGATCAAGGGATCGGGGTGCGCGCCCTGCGGCCATGCTTCCGCGGTCATGCCCGCCACCCAGATGGCGTCGTAACGCACGATCGGGTCATCGAGGCTGGCGGTGACCGTCACCGGTACGTCGTCACTGGCAGGCTCAAACGCGGTGCGGGCGGTGAGCTGCCGCAACATTTGCAGCGCCTGCGCCGGCCCCAGGACGCTTGGCGCCATACTGATGTCGGCGAATTCGCCCAGTAGTGCGTCAAATCGTGCGCGCACCTGCTGCTCATCGCTGTTGAGGCCGCTGCCGGGCCAGCCGCAGTGGGCGAGCACCTGCGCGAAGCGCTGTGCCCAATGTGCCGGAGATGCCACGGCTGGTGCCGGCGCGGCCGCGGGCACATCGCTACCGAGCGCTGCGATCAGTGCCGCCAACGCCAGAGCGTCAACCTCGCCCAGATCGTGCTCGATTGGCGCCAACAATGTTTGCAGCAGCGACAGCCGCGCGCTGTCGATATTGTGCTCGCGCAGCCATAGATCGATGCGCAGGCGTGATTCGCGACCGGGCAGATCCAGAAATGGCGAACGCAGCAGCGCGCTCAGCATCGGGAAATCCGCCTCGCCGGTGGCCAGTGCCAGCAAGTGCATTGCCGCGGCGATGAGCGCAAAGTCCCGCAACGGCTGGCCGCCTTCGATCACCAGCGCGCTGCGCGCAGTGGTCGCGCTGGGCTCGAGCAACGAGCGGTAATCCAGGCGCTGCGAGAGCGCGCGCAGCCAGCGGTGACGGTGTTCTCCCAGGCGCAGCACCACCAGCAGCATGCGTGCACCGGGATTGCGCTCCAGCTGACCGGCACACCATTCGGCCGCGGCCTCAGCTTCCAGTTCCGGATTGTCGAAGTCGCGCACCTGCAGCCTGCCCGACGCATCGCCCGAGTCGTGCGATTCGCCAATGCGCACGCCGATGCGTTCTAGCCACGAGCGACGCGCCGGCGCCAGCGGTGCAAACCCGGTCACCAGTATGGGTGTGGCGGGGCGCACATAGGGCACGCAGGCGCTCCATGAGCCGCTCCAGAGCGCATGCAAGGCGGTGCAGCGCTGCTGAAAGTACGCCCGCGCCCGCAGCAACACCGCCGACTCCGGATCCGCGGCCTCGTGCAGCACCAGCGCATAGTCCTCGAGCAGCAGCACGGCGCGGCGCACGCCTTCAATCAGCGCATCCGGCCGCAGCACCGGCAGATCCGCGCACGCGGCGCGTACGGCCTCGCGCCACAACAGCCATTCTTGAGCACGAGAAAGCCGGCGAGGCACCGACACGGCGCGCGCGCGCGCCTCGTCCAATCCGCGCTCCAGCCACGCGCCCCATGGCAGCACGTCGGGACTGTGCCAAACGCGTCGTCCGGCCTTGATCTGAGCGGCGCCATAGGCGAGACGCAGCGCCGCGGCGCGCTGCGGTGTCGGCACGACGAGCGTGCCGGCAGCTCTCAGATGATCAAGAATCTCTTTATTAAGCTCAAGCAATTCAATACATTACCTGAAGTACATCAGGTTTTACTTGAATCGCAATTGGGCTTCCACCACTTTGCTTGCGCTGCTGTCGTGCGCGCCTTTCGAATAGGCTTCCAGCAGCTCCTCGATGCGCGAGAACACCACGCGCAGCGTCGCCGGATCCGGCAGCGTAGTGACGCGAAAATGATTGCGGTACGGTACGTTGAAGCTCACGCCGGGGGCCACCAGCACGTGCTTCTGCTCCAACAGATCGAGCGCAAATTGCTGATCGTCGAATTGCGGCAACGCCCGGGTATCCACGCCCACGAACGCATACATTGCCCCGCCAGGTGGCGCGAGCTGCAAATAAGCGCTGCGCGCCGTGGCCTCGAGAATGGCGCGGCGTGATTCGTACAGCCGGCCCCCGGGACTGACCAGCTCGCGGATGCTCTGGTAGCCGCCGAGCGCGGTCTGCACCGCCCATTGAGCGGGTACATTGCTGCACAGCCGTAGCGACGACAGCAGCTCCAGGGCCGCGAAATAGTCGCTCGCCCCGCGCAGCTTGCCGGAAAACACCGCCCAGCCGACGCGATAGCCGCAGGCCCGATAGATTTTCGACAGGCCAGAGAGCGTGGCGCACAGCGTGTCATGCACTAGGGTCGCCATGGGAATGGATTCGCTGCCGTCATAGACCATCTGGTCGTAGATTTCGTCGCTGAACACCACCAGCTTGTGCCGCTCCGCGAGCCGCGCGAGCCCCGCCAGCACTTCGCGCGAGTAGGTGGCACCGGTGGGATTGTTGGGATTGATGACCACTAGGGCGCGTGTCCGGCGCGTGATCAGCGCCTCGATCTGCGCCGGATCGGGTACGAAGTCGTTCTCGGGCAGGCACGGGTAATGCACGGCGCGCCCGCGATTGAGATTGACTGCCGCGGTCCACAACGGATAGTCCGGGCTGGGGACCAGCACCTCATCGCCATCATTGAGCAGACCGCGCAATACCATATCGATGAGTTCACTGACACCGTTGCCGATGAACACCTCTTCGGCACTGACGCCGCCCACGCCGCGCGCTTGCTGCTGCATGACCACGGCTTCTCGTGCCGGGAAAATGCCCTTCTGGTGGCAGTACCCCTCGCTGTCGGAGAGGTTCTCGATCATGGCCAACCGCATGGTCTCGGGTGTACGGAAACCGAACAGTCCGGGATTGCCGATATTCAGGGAAATGATCTCGTAGCCGAGCCGCTCGAGTTCGTGCGCACGCCGGGCAAGCCGGCCACGGATTTCGTAGCGGACTGCCTTGAGTGATTCGCTGGGTCGGATGGGTGTTTCGCTGCTCATGGACGCAAGCCTACCGCGCCGCCGCCCGCGGCGCACGTCGGCTGCGTCGACCGGTTACAGCTGGGCGAGCACGGCCTCCGCGGCCGAGACCTTGAATTGCCCCGGCGCTTCCACATCGATGCGCGTAGCGATGCCGTTGTCCACCACGAGCGCGAAACGCTGCCCGCGCATGCCCATGCCGTAGGCCTTGCCATCCATCTCCAGCCCCAGCGCGCGGGCGTAGTCGCCATTGCCGTCGGCCAGCATCAACACCTTGTCGGCCGCATTGGCCGCCTTGCCCCAGGCATTCATGACGAACACGTCATTGACGGCCATGCAGGCAATGGTGTCCACGCCTTTGGCGCGCAATTGTTGTGCGCGTTCCAGATAGCCGGGCAGGTGCTTGGCATCGCACGTCGGCGTGAACGCACCCGGCACCGAGAACAGCACCACGCGCTTGCCATCAAACAGCTCTGCCGTGGTGAGATCCTTGGGGCCCTTGTCGGACATGACCTTGAGTTTTCCTTCAGGCATGCGGTCGCCCGCTTTGATCGTCATGGTGGACTCCTGCAAGTTGTCTAGGCGCTATGCGAGCCGGCGTGCAGCGACCAGAGTTTGCCCAGCCGGGCATAGCCGGAATTGCTCGAAGCCGCCACTTTGTCGAAGGCCTTTTGCGCATCTGCTGCATCGTGGGAGCGCAACTGCGCCATGCCCAGCAGCAGATTGGCTTCATCGGGATATTTAAGATTGCCCTTGGCGATGCCTTTGGTCAGGTCGGCCAGCGCCTTTTCGTTCTGTCCGTAACTCAAGTACGCGGCGCCGACCTGAACCAGACGGTCGCCCGTGGGTGCGTTCGCGGCGTCCTTTTCGCTCGCGGGCAGCGACGCCTGATCGGCCGCGGCGCGCTGCTTGGCGCCGTCGAGCAGATGTTGATAGCGGTCCTTGTCACGCTGCTCGGTGAACACGTTGGCGGCAAACGCCTTCTGCAACACCGATTGCGTCTCGCCGGGATAACCCTGATCGAGCGCCAGTTCGGCCATGTCCGCGTAATCGCCGGGACGCTTGAGCACGCCGACGTCGCTCATGAGGCGGTAAACATCCAGCTGCAGGTGGGCGTCCTTGATATCCATACGCAGCAATGGCGCCAGCGCGTTGAGCCAGTAGTCGGGCTTGGGATAATAGCTGACCAGTTTTTCGATGACCTTGGCGGCATCGGCATCGTCGTTGGCCTTGACGTAGGCGTTCCACTGATAGGCCAGCAGTTGCTCGTCGGGTTTGTCCTGACGCTGCAGTACCTCCTGCACGGTGGCTGCCGCATCCTTCCATTTGCCCAGCTTGCCCTGAGAGTCGGCGATGGTCTTGAGGGTGTCGGTATCATTGACCCCCTTCTTGACTGCCTGTTCACCGAACTCGACGGTCTTGGCGTAATCCTTCTGCTGGAAGTAAATGCCCATCAGGGCGCGCAGCCAGGTCTTCTGCTGATCGGCGGTCGCATACTGCGACGCCGCGGCGGCCTCGAGGGCCGGTGCCGCCGCCGTAAAATCCTGCTTCTGCACATAGATGAACAGCAGCATCTGGTTGATGACGTAATTGTCGTAGGCGCTCTTCTCGCCCGGTTCGCTCTGCGCGGTCTTGATGCTGCTCAGGGCCGCATCCCAGTTCTTGGCGACCAGCGCGTCCTGGGCGGCCTTGAGCGGTTTGGCCAACGCCTTGCTGACTGTGGGTCCGCCGGCCGCGCCCTCGGCCGCGTGCGCGAGGCCGCACAGCAGCGGCACGGTGACCATGGACGCAAACACGAGCTGCGCGATGCGGCCCACGAACTTCCAGCGATTCCTCATGACTGTCCTCGGTGATACGGGCGTGGGGGATTGATTATACCGGTCCGGCCCACTGGGGAGCCGCGAGTAACGACGGTCGAGGGCGTCGGTACCGACGGTGAAGCATCACGGCGGTACGCTATTCCTCGACAAACTGGCTGGTATTAACGAAGCCTATCTTCTCCAT
>DASXLF010000167.1:0-5120 GCA_036496405.1 Steroidobacteraceae bacterium
GGGCCGCTCGCATCCCGGGCACACGCTCTTGGCGAGCCGGGCCAGCGCGGTGTCGTAGCTCAGCTCGTTGCGACGCACCGTATCGGGCTGCGCCTCGGCGAGTTTCTGGCGCGCCAGGTATCTATTCAACGCCACGATCGCATACCGCCCGACGAGCACCGTCACCACGATGCCCACTGCATAGCGCACATACCCACCGTAGCTCGGCAAGTACGGCACGAGCTCGACGAAGAACGCGAACAGCGCAAAGAAGATGAAGCCCCAGACAAATGGCCACCAGGTGCTCTTGCGCTTCTTCGCGAACAGCCAGCCCGCGATCACGAGCAGCGGCAGCGTGAGTGCCAGGCGATAGCCGAACACGCGCAGCTCGACGCGACGGTTTTCCGCATCCAGCCGGGTGCGCGCCTGATCCTCCAACTCGGCGAGCCGCTGTTGGGCGCGCTGGCGCGACTGTCGGGCGTCGAGCGCAACCTGCCGTTGCGCACCCACAGCCCGTTCCGCTTCATCCTCCTTGAGCTTCAGCGCATCCAGCGCCTTGGTGCGGGAGATAAGTTCAGTGTCCTGGTCGGGTTGCGCGGTGGCGTGCCGCGTTGCGATCCAGTTCGAGAAGGTCTCGCGCGCTGCGCGACTCGCCTGCCGTGCGGTAAGGAGCTTGAGGTCCGCCTGCTCCCGTTCGCGTGCCGCATCCTGCTCCACGCGCTCGGCTTCGCGGACGGTGTTGCGCAGCGGGTCGGCCGCGGCGTGGTCGATGAAGTCGTCGAGGTCGAGCCTGTGCTCGACGCGCGGCAGATCTCCGACGATCGTGCTGCCCAGTCCGATGAGAAAGCTGGCGAACACCAGCGCCACCACCCAAAGGCCGCGGCGAAACCACTTTTCGGACAGGCGCAGGGACTTGCTCATCGAGTTCCTTCTGGATTGGGGATTCAGGTTCCGGACGTCGCGATTCTGGTCTAAAGCTTCAGCACCACGGGCGCGGCACCGAGGCCGGTGCGGGGCATCCAGGCGAAGACCGAATCCACGGTTACCGTCTCGATGCGATCGGAAAAGCGCTTCTCGTTGGGATGGTCGTCGAAGGCGACGTTGGCCGATCCGACGCGACCGCCGAGGCGCGTGAGCGGCTGGTACTTCAAGCCCCACGCATAGCTCACGACGCTGTAGGGCGCGGTGTGCAAGCGGATGATGCGCGCTGGAGACTCGTTGAGCGCCGCCAGCAGTTGGGCCTGCACGCTCGGCGTCGGCACGATCCAGGCCGCCTCGTAGCGCCACAGATCATCGAGAAAGAACTCGCCCAAACCTTGCCGGTACACGGCGGCGACCGCGGTACCGCACAGGTTGAGCTTGTGGACCACGCGCCAGGTTCCGGCGTTCGTCCTGTAGGCCAAACCGAGGTGCGAATAGCGCAGACCGTACTTGCTCAAGTCCTGTCCGGCCCGCGCCAGGAAAACGACCTTTGCCCCGCTCGCGTCGAGCTGCTGCACCGTCCGTTCGGCGAGTTGCATGCTCTTCATGACCGCCGCCGCAGTGGGCTTCGCCGGCTCGCACGATTGACCGGCGTGGGCGTTCAACGGGAACAGGAACGTCCCGGCCAGGGCGACGACAACCACCGTCAGGATCAGCTGCACCACTGCTTTCAGGATGCGCCGAGTGAGCGAAACGCGGGCCTGGTATTCGCGCTCATACGGCCCGAAATTGGTGGGGGTCCGCCTCATGACAACTTCTCGTTGTAAAGCAGCGCGCGGCCGAGCGCGTTGGGCACGAAGGCCAGCACCTCACCCGCCGCCGAGAGCACGACACCGCTGCCGATCACGCTGACGGTGACGGTGCTTCCGATCGCGACCGCGGAGCCATTGGCGGCGCGGCCCAGCACTTTCACGGTGGCCCTCGCACCGTCCGATGCGCGCTCCAGGAGGTAGGCGGTGCCGTCGACTGACGCCTCGACCGCAACCACCGCAAGCGTTGCGCCGGCCACCGACAGCGCAGCCGGTACCGCCACTGCGGCACTCGCCGCGGCCCCGGCGACCGAGGCGGTGCCCACGACCGAGGCGACCGGCAATATCGACAAGGCGGCAGACGCTTCGCTCTGCGCACGCGCCGATAAAGGGATGGCCACGTTGGCGAAGGCCGCACCGACCGCAAAGAGCATCGTGATGAAGTACTGCTTCATGATGGGTCTCCTGGACATGTGGAGGAAAGGTTGGCGGCTCATTCGGCCGCCGCAATCTCGGAGCGGGCCTCGCGACGGCCCCGGATGCGCGCATCGGCAAGGTCGGCTTCGTGACGATCGCGCAGCGTCTTGGCGAGCGTGAAGGCGGAACTGATCAGGAACAGCCAGCTCACGCCGAGAAACGCCTTGTAGGTTTCGCTGATCTCCATCCGCAGGAGGCCCCAGCCGGTCAGCCCCATCGCAGTGAAGAAGCCGCCTCAGACGACCAGCTTCCACATCGGCGTTTCGCCGGCGGCCTGCACGCCGCCGCGCTGGTTGTCGCGCAACGACTTGGCCAGCACGAAGGCGGCCGAGAGGCAGAACACGTTACCCATCACCATGAATGCGCGATCGAGCGCTTGCCCGGGCAGCCAGCCCAGGCCGGTCGCACAAAGGAAGACGGCGAGCCCGAACGACACCCAGACCTGGAGCTGCCAGGCACGCGTATCGCGTTGGATGGAAACATTCGAAGAGGTGGTCTGCATGGAAGCCTCGTGGCGAAGTGAAAGTGCGCGGATGATGGTTCGCACCCGCACCTCGCGGAACAAGTTAACGAACCAGTGGCGACTTCCAGCGCTCCCGGTATCGCTACTCGATACTGGCCTGCGGCTTTGACCGGCGCGCGAGCAGGTCGCCACGCGTGTAGATCCGGTCGGTTCGGGCGAGGCGCATCGCAATCACCTCGAGCACGTCCTGCGCGGGTGCCGGTGTGCCGGGATGCAGGAACGCCAGCGGCGTGACCAGGCTGAGCACCACGAGCGTCCAGCTCAACCGCGGGTGCGGCAGTCGGTGCTGCCACAAGAGAAAGGCGCCGCTGACCGCCATGCCGAGCGCGAAGCCGGCCGCCACTTCCGATTTGGAATGCGCGTACAGCGCCAGCCGCGACGCTCCGATGAACACGGCAAACACCAACCCGAACGACGCAGCGGCGACTCGGACACGATGCGCCTGCTGCGAGGCGGCCAGCCAGCATGCGACTGGCCACACGCTGGCCGAGAGCGCCGTGTGCCCGCTGAAGCCGGTGAAATTGATCATGGCGATGCCGATGCCCCAGCCCAGGAACGCGATCTTGGACAAAGCGATCACGCAGCACCCGAAGCCGAACAGAAGCGCCCAGCGCCAAGCCGACGGCCGGGTGGTATCACGGACGCCGAGCCATACCGCAATCCACAGTGCCACAGGCAACAGAAAGCCACTGTCACCGAACCAGGTGACAGCGACCCAGAACCAATGGGGGAAGGGCAGCGGCATCAGGCAGGCGTCATGCGCTCAGGAGTCCGCTCACGCGCCGCTGCAAGACTTCGGGTTGGACATCGGCCTGGCGCATCGCGTCGCCCACGTTGAGCCCCACGCGGCTGAATGCGCCGCGCCGGAACGGCCGAATCATGGCGACGTTTTCCCCGTCCCGCACTTCGACGCGGCTGAAATACGACCCCCAGAGATTGGTCAGCGCCATGGGAATCACGGGCACGTCGATACCTTCGGCATGCGCGGCCTCCAGGATCTTCATCACGCCGCCCTTGAAGGGCTGCAGCTTGCCGTCGCGAGTGATCGCGCCTTCGGGAAAGATGGCGAGCAGATCGCCCTCGCGCAGCACCTGCACCGCCTGTGCGAATGCGTCCTCGTAGGCGGCGGGGTCTTCTTTCTGCGGCGCAATGGGAATGGCCTTGGCCAGCCGGAACAGCCAGCCCAGCACGGGCACGCGGAAGATGCGGTGATCCATGATGAAGCGGATCGGACGCGGGCTCGCCGCCATGAGCAGCACCGCATCGATGAAGCTCACATGATTGCAGACCAGCACCGCCGCACCCTGGGTAGGAATGTGTTCATCGCCCTTCACGTCGAAGCGGTAGACGAAGCGCGAAAGCACCCAGGCCACGAAGCGCAGCAGGTACTCGGGCATCAGCATGAAGATGTAGAACGCAACGATCGCATTGGCAATGCCGGTGAAGAGGAAGATCTGCGGGATCGTGAAGCCTGCCTTCAGCAGCACGCCCGCGATGATCGAGCTGGCGATCATGAACAGTGCATTGAGGATGTTGTTGGCCGCGATGATCCGCGCCCGGTGCGTGGGCTGGCTGCGCAACTGGATCAGCGCGTACATCGGCACGCTGTAGAGCCCGGCGAAGAGCGACAGCAGGCCGAGGTCGGCCATCACGCGCCAGTGCTCCCTCTCCCGCAAGAAGCCGCCCAGCCCCAGGTCGCCGAGCGCAGGCAGCGCGCGCGACGCGAAGTACAGGTCGATCGCGAACACGCTCATGCCGATGGCCCCGAGCGGAACCAGGCCGATCTCCACCTGGCGGCGGCTCAGCGTCTCGCACAGGAGCGATCCGATGCCGATACCGACGGAGAAGACCACCAGCAGCAGCGAGGCCACTTGCTCGTCGCCGTGCAGCACTTCCTTCGCGAAGCTCGGAAACTGGCTCAGGAAGATGGCGCCGAAGAACCACATCCACGAGATACCCAGCAGCGAACGGAACACCACGATGTTGCCGTGCGCGAGCTTGAGGTTGCGCCAGGTCTCGCTCACGGGATTCCAGTTGATCCGAAGCTCCGGATCGGTGGCGGGCGCGCGCGGAATCGCCTGCGCCACGCCGCGCCCCGCCAGCGCAAGCAGCACGCAGGCCACGGCCACCGATGTATGGCCGACGTGCGGCACGGCGACCAGCAGTCCGCCGGCGACCTGGCCCAGCAGGATGGCGACGAAAGTGCCCATCTCGACCATGCCGTTGCCGCCCGTGAGCTCGCGCGCGTCCAGCACCTGCGGGAGATACGCGAACTTGACCGGTCCGAACAAGGTGGAATGCAGTCCCATCAGGAAGACGCAGCCAAGCAGCACCGCGGCGTCCGCCCGCATGAAACCCCATGCCGCGATCAGCATGATCGCGATCTCGAGGTTCTTGACGAAGCGGATCAT
>DASXLF010000168.1:0-3221 GCA_036496405.1 Steroidobacteraceae bacterium
CAATTGGCGGCCGGAAAGCTTATGACGCATGGCTACTCTCTAATCCAATGAGCTGATCAAGCGGGTATCGCTGTGCTGCGCCGGCAGGCCGCGCCGTCGCGGCACCGCCCGGCGTGACCTCAGATCAGCCCGCTGCTGCTCTCCTCGTCGTGCCGCAGGCCGGCCGGCGGCCAGCCCTCCAGCCGCATGCCGAGCATGAGACCGTGGCTCTGCAACACTTCCTTGATCTCGGTAAGAGACTTCTTGCCGAGGTTCGGAGTGCGCAGCAGCTCCACTTCCGTGCGCTGCACGAGATCGCCGATGTAATGAATGTTCTCGGCCTTAAGGCAATTGGCGCTGCGCACCGTGAGCTCCAACTCATCGACCGGACGCAGCAGGATGGGATCGAACTGCATCTCGGTGGTCTTGGCCACCGCCTCGTCCTCGCCCTGCAGATCGACGAACACCGACAACTGGTCCTTCAGAATGCCGCCGGCGCGACGAATGGCCTCTTCCGGCTCGATGGTGCCGTTGGTCTCGATATCGATGATGAGCTTATCCAGGTCGGTGCGTTGCTCGACGCGCGCCGCTTCCACCGAGTAGGTCACGCGACGCACCGGGCTGAAGGAGGCATCCAGCAGCAGCCGGCCGATCGGACGGCTCTGCTCCTCGAACGCCACGCGCTGCACGGCCGGGCGGTAGCCGCGGCCGCGCTCGATCTTGAGCAGCATGTTAAGTTCGCCGGCCTTGGTCAGGTTGGCGATCACGAACTCCGGATTGACCACTTCGATGTCGTGATCGGTCTGGATGTCGCCGGCAGTGACCGGTCCAGGGCCCTTCTTGTGCAAGCGCAGCTCGGCGCTGTTGCGCGCGTGCATGCGGATGGCCACGGACTTCAGGTTCAGCAGCACATCGACCACGTCCTCCTGGACGCCTTCGATGCTGGTGTACTCGTGCAGCACGCCGTCGATTTCGACCTCGGTGATCGCAGCCCCGGGCATCGACGACAGCAGCACGCGCCGCAGCGCATTGCCGAGCGTGTGGCCGAAGCCGCGCTCGAACGGTTCGATCACGACCCGTGCCTGGCGCGGAGCCACCGGCTGCACCTTGACGACACGAGGCTTCAGGAATTCCGATACTGATGCTTGCATAGACGCTACCCCAAACTAGGAAACCAATAAGCGGCCGATCACTTCGAATACAGCTCGACGATCAGGTTCTCGTTGATGTCCGGCAGCACATCCTCGCGCGCCGGCACCGCCTTGAACACGCCACGGAACTCCTTGTCGCTGACCTCGAGCCAGTCGGGGAATCCCACCTGCGCGGCCACCGCCAGCGCACTCTGTATGCGCAGTTGCTTGCGCGACTTCTCTCGTATCTCGATCACGTCCCCGGCATGGCACTGGTACGAGGCGATGCTGACGTTCTTGGCATTGACGTTGACCGACTTGTGCCCGACCAGCTGGCGCGCCTCGGCACGCGTGCTGGCAAAACCCATGCGATACACCACATTGTCCAGCCGGCTCTCGAGCAGCTTGAGCAGGGTCTCGCCGGTGGCACCGGTGCGGCCCGCGGCGGCCTTGTAGTAGTTGCGGAACTGGCGCTCGAGCACGCCGTACATGCGGCGCAGCTTCTGCTTCTCGCGCAGCTGCAGGCCGTAATCGGACAGCCGCTGCCGGCGTTCGCCCTTGATGCCGCCGGGGGGCACCTGCAGTTTGCACTTGCTCTCGAGCGGCTTAGCGCCGCTCTTGAGAAACAGGTCCGTGCCCTCGCGTCGGGCAAGCTTGCAGGTCGGTCCAGTATATCGCGCCATGTGTTGAGTTCCTCAGGCCGCGCTAAACGCGGCGCTTCTTTGGCGGACGGCAGCCGTTGTGCGGAATCGGCGTGACGTCGGAAATGCTCGTGATCTTCAGGCCGCAGGCGTTGAGCGCCCGCACCGCTGATTCGCGTCCGGGGCCGGGGCCACCGACGCGAACCTCGACGTTCTTCACGCCGTGCTCCTGTGCAGCGACGCCGGCCTTCTCGGCGGCCACCTGCGCGGCGAAGGGCGTGCTCTTGCGCGAGCCGCGGAAACCACAGCCGCCGGAGGTCGCCCAGGACAGCGTGTTGCCCTGGCGGTCGGTGATCGTAATGATCGTATTGTTAAACGATGCATGTACGTGGGCAATGGCATCGAGCACGTTCTTACGTGCCTTTTTGGGCCCTTTCTTGGGTCCGCCAGCGCCGCTTTGCTGCTGTGTTGTCTTCTGATCAGCCATAAATAGGGTCGCCTACCTGCAATCTCAAGGTCAAAAAGGGGTTCGGGCGTTGCCGCCGCAGCCGCGTCGGGCGCATCAAGTCTTGCCCGGCGGCGCGTTCAGCTTCACCGCCTGTTTGCGCGGCCCCTTGCGGGTGCGCGCGTTGGTGCGGGTGCGCTGGCCACGCACCGGCAGGCCCTTGCGATGACGCATACCGCGCCACGTGCCCAGGTCCATGAGGCGCTTGATGTTCATCGACACTTCGCGTCGCAGATCGCCCTCGACCGGCCACTTAGTCAGCTGCGAGCGGATGGCCGCGACTTCCGCGTCGGTCAGGTCCTTGACTTTGGTGGTGGGTGTGATGCCCGCCCCTTCCAGGATCTGCAGCGCGCGTGAGCGGCCGATGCCGAAGATATGCGTCAGCCCAATGCTGACGTGCTTGTTCATCGGGATATTGATGCCGGCTATGCGTGCCATGATCTACCTCAACCTTGGCGCTGCTTGTGGCGCGCATCCGAACTGCAGATGACGAACACGATGCCCCGGCGCCGCACGATCTTGCAGTTCTTGCAGATTTTCTTCACGGATGGACGTACTTTCATGACACACCTGCGCTAAAAGCGACAATCAGGCTAACCCTGCGCGGAGCCGCCACGGCCCCCGAGCAGATTGGCCTTTTTCATAAGCCCCGGATAATGGTGCGACATCATGTGCGCCTGCAGCTGCGCCATGAAATCCATCACCACCACGACGACGATCAGCAGCGAAGTGCCGCCGAACTGGAATGGTACGCCCTGGGATGAAATCAGCACCTCGGGCACCAGGCACACGGCCATGATGTAGAGCGCGCCCCACAGGGTCAGGCGCGTGAGCACCTTGTCGATGTACTCGCCGGTCTGCTGCCCCGGGCGGATGCCCGGAATGAAGGCACCGGATTTCTTGAGATTATCGGCAGTCTCACGCGAATTGAATACCAGCGCGGTATAGAAGAAGCAGAAGAATACG
>DASXLF010000169.1:0-1646 GCA_036496405.1 Steroidobacteraceae bacterium
GCCGGACGCGACATCGGTACGGGTGGACGCGCAGGTGGACGAGCGGGCGCTGCGCCTTGTGCTTGCCGTGCTGCGCGGATGATCGGCCTTCCGCCCGGCGTACGAGTGTGGCTGGCATGCGGCCGGACCGATATGCGCAAGGGCATGGACGGCCTTGCGATGCTGGCGCAACAGGTGCTGCACGAGGATCCGTTCGGCGGTGCCTTGTTCGCCTTCCGCGGCCGCCGCGGCGGGCTGGTCAAGCTGCTCTGGTATGACGGGCAAGGGCTCTGCCTGTTCAGCAAGCGGTTGGAGCGCGGCCACTTCGTCTGGCCGATCACCGAGGTCGGCCGTGTGTCGCTGACGGCGGCGCAACTGTCGATGCTGCTGGAGGGCATTGACTGGCGCATGCCGCAGCGCGTGCGTCGACCGGAGCTGGCCGGCTGAACGCGGATGCTCACGCAGGATTCATTGGGGCCGATTCGCAACGACGCCGCAGCGTCTCGGCGTGTTCACCGTCCCGACAGCCCTGCCCGACGATCCGGCAACGTTGCAGCAGATCCTGCGCGCGGCACTGGCCGAGATCGAACGGCTGCGACTGCTGATCGCGGGTTTGCAACGCAACCGGTTCGGTCGCCGCTCCGAACGGCTCGGCGACCAAGCATTCCAGCGAGACGTCGAGGACCTGGAACAGTCTCTGGCCGAGCAGGCGGCCAAGCTCGACGCGGTCCAATCATCGGCCGACGCGCCCACGCCGGATACCGCTCTGCGTCCGCGCCGCAGCGAACCGGCGCAGCGCAACCGCGGCGCACTGCCGGCGCATCTGCCGCGGATCGAACTGGTGATCGATATCGAAGACAAGGCCTGTCCCTGCTGCGGCGGTGCACTGCATGTGATCGGCGAAGACCGGGCCGAGATGCTGGATTACGTCCCTGCCCAGTTCCGGGTCCGGGTGACGCGCCGGCCGCGCTATGGCTGCCGAGGGTGCGAGGGAGCCGTGGTGCAAGCGCCGGCGCCGGAGCGGCCGATCGACGGCGGCATGGCGACCGAGGCGTTGCTGGCCCATGTGCTGGTCAACAAATACAGCGACCACCTGCCGCTGTATCGCCAGGCACAGATCTTCGCCCGTCAGGGCATCACGCTGGACCGTTCCACGCTGTGCAACTGGGTGGGCCGCGCCTGCTGGTGGCTGGCGCCGCTGCACCAACTGGTGCTGAACACGGTACTGAGTTCGCCCAAAGTGTTCGCCGATGACACCACGCTGCCGGTGCTCGACCCGGGGCGCGGACGCACCAAGACCGGACGGCTGTGGTGCTACGCGGTGGACAATCGGCCGTGGCGCGGCCCGGGCCATCCAGCCGCTGCCTACGTTTATAGTGAAGACCGCAAAGGCGAGCACCCGCAGATGCATCTGCGGGGGTTCCGCGGTCTGCTGCAGGTCGATGGCTATGCCGGGTTCGAGCAGCTGATTCCGCATGGGATCGTGCTCGCCGCCTGTTGGGCCCACGCCAGACGCAAGTTCTACGAGGTGCATCAGGCGACCGCCTCGCCGATCGCAGCGGAGGCGCTGCGCCAGATCGGCGAGCTCTATGCGATCGAAGACAGGATCCGGGGCCGGTCAGCCGAGCTGCGCCGCATGGTCCGCACGGAACTGGCAAAGCCGCTGG
>DASXLF010000170.1:0-1589 GCA_036496405.1 Steroidobacteraceae bacterium
TTGGCGAGCGCGCCGAAATCGCCGCGCAGAATGATGGTCAGCACGCCCGCGAGCGAGATGACGATTCCGCCGAGCTGGGCCCAGGTCAGCCGGACGCCGAACAACAGCAGGGCCCATATCGCCACGAACAGCGGCGCCGAAGACTGGATCAACAGCGCGTTCAGCGCTTCGGTATATTGGAGCGCAAGGTAGGATGCCGCGTTGTTGTAGGCAAAGCCGGTCGCCGACAGCACCAGCATCAGCGGCAGGTTGGCGCGAAGGACCGGCCAGTCGTGCCGAAGGGGCTCCCTCGCGAACGGCCAAAGCAGGATGAAGGCGCCGATCCAGCGCACGCAGGACAGAGTCATCGGCGGCACGTGGCCCGCGACATAGCGCGCCAGCACGACGTTGGCGGCCCAGAACAGCGAGGCCAGGCTGAGCAGCAGGTAAGGCTGGTTGATCAGCCGGCGAAGCGGCTGACGGTGCGAGGGTTCGGCGGACAATGCGCGGGATTCGTGCCTGTGAAATGCTGAAGGCCGTTGTGCCGGAAATATTTCACGCGACAAGGCCGTGCGGAAGATTGCTGATATGCGGTGCCGCTTTCGGGAAGCGGGTATCGTTAGGAGCGACCGGCGGATCAGGCACCCTGCCTTCGCGAGGCGACATAGACGCCGGTCAGGACGAGGCCGAAGCCTATCAGGTGGAACAGCTGCAGACGCTCGCCGAGGAAGACGATCGCCATCACCGTTCCGAATACCGGCACGACATGAAAGAACGGCGCCGCGCGGTTGGCGCCGATCAGCTGCACGCCGCGATTGTAGCAGAGATAGGCGACGATCGATGGGAATACCGAGACGTAGAACAGGCTCAGGACGTTCTGGATATCGAGTGCCATCACCGGGCGCGCGATCAATTCCCAGATCAGCAGCGGGATCAGGCAAAGCGTGCTGGTACCGAAGGTGAAGGCGGCAAAGGAGAGCCCGTGGATCGCGGGCCGCTTCAGCGTCAGCACCGAATAGAGCCCGAAGATGGTGAGGGCAGCGAGGAAGAGGAGGTCGCCTCGGTTGAAACTGATGCTCGCAAGCGCCGTGAGATCGCCATGCATCAGGATCACGAGCACCCCGGTCATGGACAACACCACGCCGATCGCCTGCGCCAGTGTCAGCCGCACGTCGAGCAGGAACAGGGACCATACTGCGACCAGGAGAGGTCCCACGGATTGCAGCAGCAGCGTGTTCAGCGCCGTGGTGTATTCCAGCGACCAGTATTGCAGTGTGTTGAAGATGGCGATGCCGCTGATGGAAATCAGCACCATGAGCCCGAGCTTGCCGCGAATCGCGCTCCAGTCGCGCTTGAGATGCTTCCAGGCAAAGGGAAGGATCAGCAGGAACGCGATGCCCCAGCGCAGGAACGACAGCGTCACCGGCGGAATATGCCCGGCAGCCATCCGTCCCACGATCGCATTGCCGGCCCAGCACAGCGCGGTGATGCACAGCAGGAGATAGGGCTGGTTCGCGATCCAGTGGGGGGAGGCGGAAGCACCAGCGCGCGTGGTTTGATCGGAGGCAGACATCAGCGGCGTTCGAGACCAGGCTTCCATGCGCCGCGGC
>DASXLF010000171.1:0-1915 GCA_036496405.1 Steroidobacteraceae bacterium
CTCCAGCGGCGGGATGCCGGTGACGTAGACCAGGATCCAGTACATGAAGACCGGCGCCAGCAAGGTGGCGAGGCCCCAAAGATAAGTCAGAGGGTAGGCGAGCGAGAGCCCGATCACGGGATAGGCCAGCCAGCAGAACCATTCGAAGAAATAGTTCGGGTGCCGCGACCAACGCCACAGGCCGATACCGCAGACGCGGCCCTGGTTGGCGGGCTGCCCGCGAAAACGCTTGAGCTGCGCGTCCGCCAGCGCCTCGCCGGCGATGCCGGTGAACAGGATCAACGCACCGAGAACGTCCTGCCATCGCAGCGCATCGTCGGGGAATCGCGCCGCAACGAAGATCGCAAAGACCAGCGGGATCGAACCGAGCGCCTGGTTCTGCAGGAAGATGAACATGCGCCGCGGCGCGTCGAGGCCCCACGCTTTCGCAAATGACGCATAGCGAGGGTCGTCGGCGATACCCGCCGTGCGCACCGCGATGTGCAGGCCCAGCCGCAGCGACCAGATCGCAACCAGCGCGGTCACCAGTCCTTGCCGCGCGTTGGGCGCAGCACCCGCGATCGGCCACAGCGCACCGCCCACCCCGACCAAGCCGACCGCAAAGGTCCAGATCGTGTCGACCCAGCCGGAATTGCCGGTGCGCTGCTGCACCAGCCAGGCCAATGCCATCAGAAGGCACAATGACAGCGTGATCGCCAGCAGCGCCCAAAGGTACACGATGGTCATATGGAATCCGCATCCCGTCAGTAGATATGATCAGGCCCACCAACTACGCGCAGACGTGGCGTTTGGTTTCGCTTCCAGGGGGCCGCAAGGAGGCCCCAAACCAAGCTTTTTTCCCGCCACCGCTGTGCCATAGTGTGGTTCCAGACCGGTCCCGGCAACGGATATCAGAATGCCCGCATCGTCCCGCTCCACCATGGAAGTCGAACTGACCAAGCTGTCCTCGCCCCGGATCTTCCTGGTGCGGATGCTGGTGTTCCTCGTGCTCTGTGCGCTCGTCACGGTCGTGCTGTACAGGCAGATCATCCAGGCCTTCTTCGCCAATCCCGGGCTCAACGCGCTGATCGGCGCGGTTCTGCTGATCGGCATCATCCTGGCGTTCCGGCAAGTGATCCGGCTCTATCCGGAAGTCGCCTGGGTCAACAATTTCCGCATCGCCGATCCCGGGCTTGCGATCGCACGGCATCCGACCTTGCTGGCGCCGATGGCGGCGATCCTCGGCGGCGAACGCACCGGGCGAATGAGCATTTCGCAGCAGACCATGCGGCATCTGCTCGACTCCATCGCCACCCGCCTCGACGAGGCGCGCGACATCTCCCGCTACATGACCGGACTGCTCGTCTTTCTCGGATTGCTCGGCACCTTCTGGGGCCTGATCGAAACCGTCGGTTCGGTCGGCAAGGTCATCGACGGCCTGAAAGTCGGCGGCGATGCCGGCGCGCTGTTCGATACGCTCAAGGGCGGACTTGCCGCCCCGCTGGGCGGCATGGGCATTTCATTTTCGTCCTCGCTGTTCGGCCTCGCGGGATCGCTGATCCTCGGCTTTCTCGATCTGCAATCGAGCCAGGCGCAGAACCGCTTCTATACCGACCTCGAAGACTGGCTCGCCACCACCGTGCGCGAATATGGCAGCGACACGCCGGCCGGCGACATGCAGGGCGCGATCGATCGCCTGCGCAGCACGGTCGAGGAAGGCGGCAGCGGCGGCAGCCGGGCCACGACCGCGGCGATGGCCAATCTGGCCGAAGCGATCCAGGGACTGGTCGCGCACATGCGCACCGAGCAGCAGATGATCCGGGAATGGGCCGACGGCCAGGGCGAACAGAACCGCGAGATCAAGCAGCTGCTCGAACGCATCGCGCGCCAACCGGAGAAGAGCTGACATCGGAAGCCTGCATGCTGGATCACGTCA
>DASXLF010000172.1:0-1536 GCA_036496405.1 Steroidobacteraceae bacterium
CTTCCTGCGGGTTCCCCTGACCGCCACTGCGGGCTGGCTGCTCTATGGCGAACGGCTGGACGCTTTCACCGTGCTGGGCGCGGTGTTGATCCTGGCCGGGAATTTCGTGAACCTGCGCGCGTCCGCGCCTAGTGGAGCGGATTTGACGTTCGCCGGCCGCCCGCCGAGGAACATCGCGGCGAGGATCGCGGCCCAGATCACCATGGTGAACTCGATCGTCACGACCTGACCGATCGGGATCAGCGTCAGCGCGTAGAACCAGCCGAGTTGCGCGCCGTAATGGGTGAGGTTGCGCGCGGCATGCCACGGCAGCCGCTTCGTCTTCACGATCGACAGGCCGCCGTTGAGCAGGATGACGGGCAGCAGGAAGCAGAAGCCGATACTCGAGCGCAGCTCCATCAGCTGGAACGCGCTCAGTTCACGCATCACTTCACGGCCTGCGACCACCATCACCAGCATCAGCGCGAGCCAGCCCGACATCCACAGCGCGGCCGTCGATTTGGATTGTGGTCTTTGCATTGCTGGCTAAAGCATTCCTTGCGGGGACGCCGGTATGGCGTGAGGGCCGCGGTGTTGCAACCGGCAAAACTGCCGACGCCGCGATGGCGGCCATGAAATTCGCTGTGGGAGAGCGCGGCTTATCAGTGTTAGAGGAAGAAGAAAGGGAGGAAACAGGAATGCGCGTCTTGCAACCGGCCGAATGGTCGAAACCGCGGGGTTTCTCGCACGGCGTCGAGGTCGATGGACCCGGCCGGTGGGTGGTGCTGGCTGGCCAGACCGGCGGCGACGAAAAGGGCGACTATGCGCCGGATCTCGGCGCGCAAGTCGGCGCCGCGCTGAAGCGGATCATCAAACTGCTCGCAGAAGCAGGCGCCGGCCCCGAGCACATCGTGCGCCTGACCTGGTATCTCACCAGCCGCAGCGAGTATGAAGCGGCTGGCGCTGGCATTGGCGCTGCCTGGAAGGAGACGCTCGGGCGCAACTTTCCGCCTTCGACGCTGCTCTATATCGACGGCCTGGTCGACACCCGCGCCAAGGTCGAAATCGAAGTCACGGCCTTCGTGCCGGGCAAATGAGGTGAGACAGACATGACCGACCAACGATCCGTCTCGGCCGACTTCGTCACTGCGTTTGCCACCGGCTGGCCCGATAAGGAGCCGCATGTGCTGGTGCTGTCGCTGACCACGCACAAGGGCATGCAGGACTTCGCCTTCACCAGGGAGCAGGCGCTGCTCGTGGCAAAGACCATGAAGGAAACCGCTGATAGACTCGCCGAGCCCAAAACGAGCTAGGCGAGTTGGCCGTTCCCAGCGTCAGCGCGACAGCGAGATCGCGGCAGCGCGGAACTGGCTGTCGGCGCGCATGTTGATCGATTGCCTGTTGCCTGTGGTGCGCAGCGAGATGTTGGCGTTGAAGCCGCCGGTGCTGGCGATCACCTCGAAGCTGCCGCCGCCGCCGCGGCCCTGCAGGTTTCCGCTGATGTTGCGGCTGGTCTCGGTCCAGTTGCCGGACACCGCGCCGCCCTGGTCGACCACA
>DASXLF010000173.1:0-1530 GCA_036496405.1 Steroidobacteraceae bacterium
AAGGCTGCCGACCCTGCGCGGCCCAAGCTGATCGTATTCGAGAGTCTCTATTCCATGGACGGCGACGTCGCCCCGGTACACGCGATCTGCGATCTTGCCGAACGTTACGGTGCCATGACCTATTGCGACGAAGTGCACGCCGTCGGCATGTATGGGCCGCGCGGCGGCGGTATCTGTGAGCGCGACAACGCGATGGCTCGTGTCGATGTGATCGAGGGCACGCTGGCCAAGGCCTTTGGCTGCCTCGGCGGCTACATTGCAGCCAGTGAAGAACTTGTCGATGCGGTACGCTCTTACGCGCCTGGATTCATCTTCACGACTGCACTGCCGCCTGCAATATGTGCGGCGGCCACCGCCGCCATCCGCCACCTGAAAACGTCGAACTGGGAACGCGACCGCCATCAGGACCGTGCTGCGCGCGTGAAGGCCGTGCTCAATGCCGCCGGGCTCCCGGTGATGCCGAGCACCACGCACATCGTCCCTGTGCTGATTGGCGATGCGGAGAAATGCAAGGCAGCCAGCGATTTGCTGCTGTCCGAGCATGGCATCTACATCCAGCCGATCAACTATCCGACTGTGCCGCGTGGCATGGAACGTCTGCGCATTACGCCCTCGCCCTACCACGACGACGTGCTGATCGACACGCTCGCTGAAGCACTGGTGGACGTGTGGGAGCGGCTTGACCTGCCGCAACGCCGGCAAGCTGCCGCGGCGGAATAGACCGAACTCCCGGCACCATCAATCCTGATATGGCGGCGGCTTCAGCGGCCGCTTGGCCGGCTTATTCCCTGTTTTCACAGCACGCGCGCTGCGTCGCGCTATCAACGGCATGGTTAGCGACACGAAAAAAATGCGCGTGAGATGATGTGCACCGACGTAAACAGGATCGAGGTTGAGCGCCAGTGCCAGCAGCATCATTGCATCGACCGCGCCAGGCGCGAAGGCAATCATGACCTCGGCGACACGCAGCGATAACAGGCTGATCAAAAGCACCGCAAAAACGGCAGCAATCAGCACCGCCACTGCAAACGAGCCGAAGGCGGCAGCAACAAAGTTCATCAACAAACGTAGCGGCATATTTGCAAACCGCGAACCGGTGACCGCGCCCATGGCAACCATCGCTGTATTCGCGACCCACCACGGCATGACCGCATGAATCAGCCCGCTGCCGTGGAGCGCCGCCGAAGTGAGCATCGCGCCGAACAGCAGGCCGCCGGGGAAGCGAACGCGATAGGCAATCAACGCAGCAACACTGGAGGCTGCAACCAGGATCGCCAGTTCGTCGAGCGTGGCCAGGTTGAGCGGTACGGCCGCCCTCGGCGCGGCATGCCCAACTAGGCCGAGCAGCGACAATCCAGCCGGCAGGCCCACGGCAACAACGACCACGCGGATGCTCTGCACAATTGCGATCGCGCGTAGATCAGCCCCGAGTTCGGCCCCGAGTGCCAAGACCTGTGACATCCCGCCTGGTGCGGCCGCGAGGTATGCGTCGACCTTACCCCACCCGTGGACGAGGCGCAGATAGCCAGC
>DASXLF010000174.1:0-1641 GCA_036496405.1 Steroidobacteraceae bacterium
CTGAACGTGTGCTGCGACGCGGCGATGGAGACAATCGCCAGCAGAAAAACGATGTTATACGAAACGCTCAGCACCGCCTCGCGCGCCGACCCAATCTCGCCGAAGATCGAGCGCGATGAGAACCCCGCCGCGATAATGCAGAAGGATGGTACCTCGAGCAGCGCCAGCAGGAAAATGAGATCGCCCTGGAATCCGCCGTAATTGGGCAGCACCGGCAGCAGCGCCACGGCTCCAGCCGCCGACGAAACCGCCAGCAACGGCCACACCTTCATCAGCGCGCCCGCGACCCCTGTGCGCGGAGGATTCGTTTTCCCCAGCAGCTTGATGAAGTCATAGAAGGGCTGCATGAACGGCGGCCCAATGCGGCCCTGCATCAGCGCCACGGCTTTGCGTTCCACCCACAGGAAGAACCAGGCGAACGGAATCGCAAACAGCAGTCCCGGAAAAATCAGCAGACGTGCCAGCGCGGTGGTCAGGTTCATGCGTGCACCTCCGGCGCCGCTGATTCAACCACGGGCAGCGGTGCTGGCTCTGGCGTAGGCTTGTTGGCGGCGCGCTCGGCCAGAATGCCCGCCGCCTTGGCCACTCCCGCGATAATCGCGTCCGGACGTGGCGGGCAGCCGGGCACGAACACATCCACGGGAATGTGCTTGTTCAGCGGACCATCGAGCGTGCGGCTGTCGATGAACACATTGGTGGTCGCCGGGCAGGAGCCGATCGCAACCACCGCTTTCGGCCCGCAGACCTGCTCGTACACGGTCTTCACCGCGCCCACCGCCTTGCGTGTCACCGGCCCGGTCACGCACAGGATGTCCGCATGCCGGGGACTGCCTTCCAGGCGAACGCCAAGCTGCTCGGCATCGTACCTTGGCGTCAGGCTCGCCACCAGCTCAATGTCGCACCCGTTGCAGCTCCCCGAGTTCATGTGGAAGAGCCACGGGCTCCGCCGCCGGCAATAGCACATCAATCGATTCCACAGTTTCATCAGCGACCCCCTTGAAGCATCTGCAGCAATCCCGGCCAGATGCCGGCCAGCACCAGCAGCATCGTCAGCCCCACGATCGTGGCCTGCAGCAGGAATGGCTCGCGCTTCGCCTTGGGATCAGGCGGTTCCTTGCCGCGCGGCGGTCCCCACCAGAAGCGCGTGAGGGCGAGCACGTACGCGATCAGAGCCAGGATGGAGGACAGAATGAAAGTCGCCGCCATCGGCCAGCCGATCTGGAGCGCCGTTTCGTAGAGTCTCCACCGCCCGACGAATCCCAGCAGCGGCGGCACGCCCAGCATCGCCAGCATGCCGAATAAAAATCCGAAGGCGCTCACCGGATACCGAGTGGCGAGTGCAACCGGTGCGCCTTCCAGTTCGCCTGCTCGCTCCGGCGCGCTGAGGCCCGCAAACAGCAGCGTCTTCGCCAGGGCATGCGTGCAGGCGGCAACCACCGCGCCCTGCAGCCCAAGCTGAGTAGCCGACGCCACTCCCAGCAACAGGAAGCCGGCGTCCTCAACAGTGGAGAGCACCAGCAAGCGTTTGAGGCTGCGTTGCGAAAGCATGAGAATCGCGGCCAGCAACGACGTAGCGGCCGCGGCGCCCAGCAGAAGTCGCGGAGGCATCAGCACGCCCGGAAGACTCTGTGCTGCGATGGT
>DASXLF010000175.1:0-2233 GCA_036496405.1 Steroidobacteraceae bacterium
CTCCAGCATCAGCACCAGCGGATAGCGCTTGGCGCCACGCAACTTGCGCCCGGCAATGTAGCGTCCGACGCGATACGCCTGAATCAATGGAATGGCCAAATCTGTAACTCCTATTGCAGGGCCAGCAGCGCGGCGCGGTGATCCCGCCACACCCGTCCCCACTCCATTATGAACCATGGCGTAAAGCGTTCCGCACCGCCGGCGGTCAATTCGACCTGAAGTGCCTCGGGAGCAATCCAGCGCCACGCCAGAATTTCATTGCGATTGATCTTGACCGGCCCATTGCTGCGGCCGATGAACACTGAACACACTTCGTGCTCGGCACCGGCCGCATCAAATTGCGCCTGATATTGAAACTTATACAGAAAATGCAGCGAACAACGCAGGCCTAATTCCTCCAGCAGACGGCGGTGAATCGCTGTCTCCATGCTCTCCGCTTGGCGCGGGTGACTGCAGCAACTGTTCGACCAGTACAAAGGCCACAGCCGCTTGGAGGCCGCGCGCTGCTGCAGCAACAGTTCCCCTGCGGCGTTGAAAATCAGCAGTGAAAATGCCCGATGCAGGGTGCCACGGCCCTCATGGCACTGCGTCTTACCCATGTGCCCGACTTCCCGGTCGGCTTCATCCACCAGGATGAGGGACTCGGGGTCGGCTGCGTTGTCGTGAGCGCCGCCCTGAGCGCTTCGCTCTTCATCCATCATAACCACACTCCGCATCGCGCCGGCCACCGGTCACCTGCGCCATTGCCCCCCGGCACTGCGCATCATAGCCGTCCGCCCGGTCGCGCCATAGCATCTTGTGTCCGCCAGGGCCGGCACCGGGGCTGATTATTGTCGCCGTCCGCCGACGCAACGCTCTGTTTTTATTGCGGGATCTGTGGCTTGTGGCTATCCTGCTGTGTTCGGGACAGAGCGATTGGGAAACTCCAAACCCGGGCGATCCAACACGGTCAGCGCTTGCGCGTTTTAGTCACGCACACCGTTTTAATAGGCTTGTCATGCTCGCCCCCGAGCCCCGCACCCCTTCGCTGTAAAAATTACAGATTTCTCCTGCCGATGCCGCCCTGGCCCGCATCGGCCCACCCCTCTTTTGCTCGTGCTACGGAGTTCTAACGATGCGCACCGCCGCGAATCCCGCTGCCCGTAAGTCTGCGGTACCACCCAAGGCCAACCATGGCAACGGCGGCGCGGCGGCAGAACCACACGCGCTGGACATGCGCGTCATGCTGCGCGCCCTGCAGGCAGTGCGCGACGGGGACTTCTCAGCACGGCTGCCCGGCGATCAAACCGGCCTCGCCGGCAAGATCGCCGACACCTTCAACGAGATCGTACAGTCGAATCAGCAGATGGCGATCGATCTGGAGCGCGTCGGCCAGACCGTCGGTAAGGAAGGCAAGACCCGCCATCGCGTGTCCGGCAGCCGCCGTGGCGGCGCCTGGAATTCAATGCAGAACAGCGTCAACACGCTGATAGAAGACCTGTTGTGGCCCACCACCGAGGTCACCCGTGCGATCAGCGCCGTGGCCAAGGGCGATCTGTCGCAAACCATGGCACTGGATGTCGATGGACGGCCGCTCGAAGGCGAGTTCCTGCGTTCGGCTACCGTGGTCAACGCCATGATCCGGCAGATGAGCGCCTTCACCTCCGAAGTCACGCGCGTGGCGCGCGAGGTGGGCACCGAAGGCAAGCTCGGCGGCCAGGCGGTGGTGCCCGGTGTCGCGGGCATCTGGAAGGACCTGACCGACAGCGTCAATTCCATGGCCAGCAATCTCACCGGCCAGGTGCGCAATATTTCTGAAGTGACCATTGCGGTGGCCGATGGCGACCTGTCGCGCAAGATCACAGTCGATGTACGCGGCGAAATTCTGCAGCTCAAGGAAGCCATCAACACGATGGTCGACCAGCTGCGCTCGTTCGCCTCCGAAGTCACGCGCGTGGCGCGCGAGGTCGGCACCGAAGGCAAGCTCGGTGGGCAGGCGATCGTGCCGGGCGTCGCCGGCACCTGGAAGGATCTGACCGACTCGGTGAACGCCATGGCCACCAATCTCACCGGCCAGGTGCGCAACATCGCCGAAGTCACTACCGCTGTGGCGCGCGGCGATCTGTCGCGCAAGATCACCGTCGACGTGCGCGGTGAAATTCTGCAGTTGAAAGAAACCATCAACACCATGGTGGATCAGCTCAATGGTTTCGCCGCCGAGGTGACGCGCGTGGCGCGCGAGGTCGGCACCGAA
>DASXLF010000176.1:0-7063 GCA_036496405.1 Steroidobacteraceae bacterium
GGGACTGATCGGCTTTCATCTGATCATGTTCGCCAACCGCATCCACACGCATCTCATGCCCACTGATTTGTTCGTGCGCCGGCCGCTGCTGTGGCTGCAATTGGCGGCGAAAGTGCGCGCGAGCATCCTGTGCTCGCCGAACTTCGGCTATCGGCATTACCTCAAGGTGCTTGGTGAACGCGCGCTCACCGACGTCGATCTGGCGAGCGTCCGGCTGATTTTCAATGGCGCCGAGCCGATCAGCGTTGAGTTGTGCGACGAATTCCTGACGCGCCTTGCCCCCGCAGGCCTCAGGCGCGAGGCAATGTTTCCAGTCTACGGCCTGGCCGAAGCGTCGCTCGCCGTCAGCTTCCCGCCACCTGAAACCCTGTACCACGCGCTGTCCTTTGATCGTCACCGGCTGAGCTTGAACCAGCCGGCAGTGATCGTCGCCCCCGATTCGCAAGATGCGCTGCAACTGGTCAGCGTGGGCCGCGCCATTCCCTATTGCGCCCTGCGCATCGCCGACGACGCCGATCAGCCGCTGTCCGAGCAGCGTGTGGGGCACATCCACATCCACGGTGAAAACGTCACGCGCGGCTATTTTGAGGATGCGGAGACCGACGCTGCGACTTTCAGCAGCGATGGCTGGTTGCGTACCGGCGATCTGGGGCTGATTCACGAGGGCGAGCTGTACATCACTGGCCGGCACAAGGAAATCCTGTTCGTCAACGGGCAGAACTATTACCCGCACGATCTGGAACGCATTGCCGAGGCCGTGCCCGGACTGGAGCTGGGCAAGGTCGTGATTGCCGGCGCCCGGCCGCGAGGCAGCGAGACCGAACTGCTGCTGGTGTTCGTGCTGCACCGGGGTGAAATAAGTGACTTCGTGCCGCTCGCGCGGCAGCTCGCGCGCGTGCTGGGCGAACAAGCCGGTCTGCAGCCTGACGCGGTGGTGCCGGTGCGGCGCATTCCAAAGACCACCAGCGGCAAGGTGCAGCGACATCTGCTCGAACAGGAGTACCTCGCGGGCGCCTTCGATACCGCACTGGCCGAACTCCAGCGTCTGGGCGGAGCCACGACCACTGCCGCGGATCGCGGCGGCGCGATCGAGCAGCAGCTTCGCACCATCTGCGAGACCGAACTCGACGGACGCAGTATTGATGTCGATGAAAGTTTATTCGATCTCGGCGCCAGCTCCCTGAAGCTGATCGCGATTCATGAGCGTATCGAGCGGCTTTGGCCGGGGCTGGTGGAAGTGACTGACATCTTCGAGCACCCCAGCATCGCTGCACTGAGCGCCTTCATCGAATCCAAGGCGATCGCTACACCATGAGCCGCGCCGATCGGCCGCAACGTGCGGCGCAGCTGCTCCTG
This sequence comes from Steroidobacteraceae bacterium, assembly GCA_036496405.1. GTDB lineage: Bacteria > Pseudomonadota > Gammaproteobacteria > Steroidobacterales > Steroidobacteraceae > FEN-1191. The sequence goes on from DASXLF010000176.1 coordinate 1,357, forward strand.
AACCTGCGTCGCCCAGGACCCCGCCCGCCGTCGCTGCCGGATGAACTCGCACCGCGCACCGAGCAGGAAGCGTACGAAGTGCAGCGCGAACTCACGCGTGCGCGCGGCAAACCCGTTGGCGGCTGGAAGGTCGCCATGAGCGCACCGGATGAGGGTACTTCGGCGCCGATCTTTGCCGATGAACTGCACCACTCGCCGGCAACCGTTGCCTGCGTCATTGGTGAACGCCTCGGCCTCGAACCGGAGGTGGCCTTCACCCTGCGGCGCGATCTGCCGACGCTCGCCGACGGCCTCATGTATACCCGCGAAGACCTGATCGCGGCGATCGATGCGGCATATGCAGCGATTGAAATCGTGGTCAGTCGATATCAAAGTCACGAAGGCGCCGCGCCGCTGGCGCGACTGGCCGATAACATCAGCAACGGTGGCCTGGTGCTATCCGCGCCCTGCCGCGACTGGCGCCACCTCGACCTGACCACGCTGCCTCTGCGCTTGACGGTGCATTCGTCGGACGGCAGCACTGCTGAGCACGCGAGTCAGGGCGGGCACCCGCTGGCTGACCCCCTGGTGCCATTGCTGTGGCTGGTCAACGATCGCGCGCAGCGCCAGGGCGGCATACGGGCCGGAGAGACCATTACCACCGGCAGCTACGCGGGACTGCGATACGCGCAATGCGGCGCGCGGGTGCTCGTGGAGTTTGCCGGCCTGGGCACTGTCACGCTGCAAGTGCGTTAAACTCCAATCCATGAGCGGGCGAGTTAGTAGGGACGTGCGCGACGCCGATGTGCTCGTCATCGGCGGCGGACCGGCCGGATCCACGGCGGCCGCACTGCTCGCGCGGGGCGGCCACCGCGTGGCCCTGATCGAGAAGGCCCGTCATCCGCGCTTTCACATTGGCGAATCATTGCTGCCGGCCAACCTGCCGCTGTTCGAGCAGCTGGGCGTGGCGGAAGAAATCCACGCCATTGCCATGCAGAAATGGGGTGCCGAGTTCGTCTCCTCGTGGGATGGCCGCCGGCAGGACTTCTGCTTCCGTGAAGCCTGGGATAAATCCATGCCCTACGGCTACCAGGTGCGGCGCTCGGAATTCGATGCCATTCTGATTCGTAACGCCGAACGCTGCGGTGCCGAGGTGATGGAAGGCACGCGGGCGTGCGCCGTGGACCTCGGCGCGAAAGGCGCACCGGTATCGGTGCAAGTTCAAGAAGAGGACGGCGCGACCAGCGAGTGGCGCGCGAAATTTCTGGTCGATGCCTCGGGCCGCGATACTTTTCTGGCCAATCAACTGCATTGCAAGCACCGCAACCCGCGGCACAACAGCGCGGCGCTGTTCGGTCATTTCGTCGGCGCCGAGCGTTACCATGGCGAGCGTCAGGGCCACATCTCGATCTACTGGTTCGACCACGGCTGGTGCTGGTTCATTCCGCTCAGCGACGGCACCACCAGCGTCGGCGCGGTGGTGTGGCCCTACTACCTCAAGCGTCGCGCAGGTGCGCTCAACGAGTTTTTCCTGGATACCATCGCTTTGTGCCCGCCGCTGGCCGAGCGACTCAAAGCTGCCACGCTGATCAATGCGGTCGAGGCGACCGGCAACTATTCCTATCACTGCACGCGCAGCCATGGCGACAATTATCTGCTGCTGGGGGACGCCTATGCGTTCATCGATCCGGTGTTCTCAACCGGCGTGATGCTGGCAATGAAAAGCGCCTTTGCCGGCGCCGAAGCGATTGCTGCGTGCCTGCGCGAACCCGCGCGCGCCCGCGCGGCGCTGCGCCAATTCGACCGGATCAGCCGCCGCGGCCCGACGCAGTTCTCCTGGTTCATTTATCGCGTGACCTCGCCGACCATGCGCGAGATGTTCATGGGGCCGCGTAATACTCTACGCATGAAAGAGGCGCTGATGTCGCTGATGGCCGGGGACATTTTTGACAGTACGCCGATCTGGGGCTCGCTGCGGGCGTTCAAGTTGGTCTACGGGATCATATCCATGCTGCATCCGCGCCGCAGCGCGCGCGCCCGGCGCCAGCGCCGGCTCAATATCCGGCCGGCAGACACCGGGCCGGTGCCCGCTAACTGATGGGCGCCGCGGCCAAGCTGCAAATCGACTACCCGCGTCTCGCCGACATTCGCCAGCTTTCTGCGAATTGGTGGCGCGACGTGCTGGCGGTAGTGCGCTATGCGCGCGACGGTAATGGCCTGGCGGCGCCATTGCCCGACATGCCCGATGCGCAGGTGATGATGCCGGTGCTTGCCGGGCCCGATGGCTCGGTGGAAGTCTGGCGCCTGGCCGGGCCCATGCAGTCGGGACAACATGGCCGGGTACAGTACCGGCGCAACGAACGCACGCTGTTTGCGACCCTGCGCGTGTCCGAACAGGAATTCGCCACCCCGCCAGCCGATAGCAACGCCAGCGCGCTGCGTGGTGCTACACGCGCGGCGTACCGGGAACTGTTCGAAGCTCTGTCGGCGCTCGGAGTGCCGCATCCGCTGCGCATCTGGAATGTACTGTCGGAAATCAACGGCCAGACATGCGAGGGCGAACGCTATTGGCATTTCAATGGTGCGCGCCAGGAAGCCTTCGTCGGCGTGCACCGCGAGATTGCCGGCAATGTACCGGCGGCGAGCGCACTCGGATCCCCGCTCGCCGGACCGCTGACGGTGTACTGCATCGCCAGCACCCAGGCCCCGATTGCGCTCGAGAATCCGCGTCAGTGCAGCGCGTGGGATTATCCCGCCCAATATGGTCCCAAGAGTCCCACCTTCGCGCGCGCCTGCATCGAGAGTGGTCCGGGTGAGACTCTGTTCATCTCCGGCACCGCGAGCATCGTCGGCTTCGAGACCGCGCACGCTGGCGATGTGCGGGCGCAGACTCGCGAGACGCTGCGCAACATTGCTGCCGTACTGCAGGCAGCCAATGCCCGACTCGGCGCCGGCCGCTACCAGTTGCCGGGACTGAGCTACAAGGTGTACGTGCGCCGACCCGAAGACTGCGCACCCGTCGAGCAGGAACTGCGCCAAACCATCGGGCCTGCGGCCCAGGTACTGTATCTCAAGGCCGATATCTGCCGACGCGATCTGCTGGTGGAGATCGAGGCGGTGGGCAATTGACCCGGGCGAGCCGCACTGCGCCGCGGGCAGCGCTGCTGGCTGTGCTTGGCACCCTGACTGTGTCCGCGCACAGTGCGGCGTTGCCATTGTGGGAATTCGGCTTCGGCGTGGGCGGGCTGTTCTTCAACGACTATCGCGGCGCCAAGACGAGCCATGTCTATCCCGCGCCAGTGCCCTACTTCATCTATCGCGGCACTTTTCTGCGGGCGGACCGCGACGGCCTGCACGGGCTTCTGTTCAACCGTCGCTATCTGGAGCTCGAGATCAGCGCCAATGCCACGGCGCCGGTGTTCAGTCGCAACAGCGCGATCCGCACCGGCATGCCCAATCTGGAGCCTACGATCGAGCTGGGGCCGGCTTTACTGTGGCATCTATGGCGACGCGGCGATGAACGCCTGCGGCTCGATGCCCACCTGCCATTGCGGGAAGCCTTCACCGTGACCTCGCATCCGAGCGGCATAGGCGCGGTGTTCGCACCGAGCCTGAACCTGGACTATCTGGGCGCCGGAGTGCTGAGCGGCTGGAATATTGGTGTGCTGGCCGGTCCGCTGTACGCGCAACGCCGCTACCACGAATACTTCTACGGAGTGGCACCGGCATTCGCCACCGCCACGCGACCAGCCTACGACGCCCCCGGCGGTTATGCCGGCAGCCAGCTGCTGTTCGCGACCAGCAAACGATTTACCAACTACTGGATCGGCGCCTATGTGCGCCATGATTGGCTGGCCGGTGCCGTCTTTGACGCGAGCCCATTGGTGCAGCAGCGCAGTTACTGGGCCGGCGGCCTCGGCTTCGTATGGATGATCCGTGCCTCCTCGACCCTGGTGGAGGCCCATGACTGAATCGCGCGCAATGGATGCCGAGACCGCCGAACGCGCGGGCCGCCACGGAATCATGGCGGGATTCCAGCTGTACACGCGCTGGCTCGAGCACTGTGGCGCCTACCAGCTCGATCTGCGGGCGCTCAATGCATTGCGCGATTGCGGGCCATTGATCCTGGCGCCCAATCATCCGTCACTGATCGACGCCATACTGATCCTCTCGCACCACCAGAATCTGTCGTGCGTGATGAAAGCCGACCTCATGGGCAATATCCTGCTGGGGCCGGGGGCACGGCTGGCGCGCTTCATCCACAACGGTTCGCCGCGACGGATGGTGCGGGAAGCGGTCGCGGATCTGCGCCGTGGCGGATCAGTGCTGCTGTTTCCCGAAGGCTCGCGCACTGCGCACGCCCTGGTGGATCCGTTCAAAAAGAGCGTCGCGGTGATTGCACGGCGCGCGCGCGCGCCGGTGCAGACGCTATTGATCGAGACCGATCCGAAGTTTCTCGGCAAAGGCTGCGCTTGGTGGACGCGGCCGGCGCTGCCGATCACCTACCGCGTGCGGCCCGGGCGACGCTTCCATCCGCCACAATACCCGGAAGCGTTCCGGCTGGAACTCGAGCGTTACTTTTGCAATGAACTGACGCATATGGGTGCGCCGGGCGGCAAGTCGTCGTGTCACTGAGCGAATCGTCCCGCACGCACCTGGTTCTGATTCCAAGCTACAACCCGGGACCAAAATTGCATGAGACGGTGCGCGCGGCGCGCGCGCAATGGAATCCCGTGTGGGTGGTGATCGACGGCAGCAATGACGGCAGCGCCGAGAGTCTGGCAGCCATGGCCGCCCAGGACCCGGGACTGCGTGTACTTCTGCTGACGCGCAATTGTGGCAAGGGCGCTGCGGTGCTGCACGGCGCGCGCGCGGCCCTCCAGGCCGGCTTTACCCATGCCTTGACCATGGACTCCGACGGCCAGCACCCCGCCGGACTGATCGCTGAGTTCATGACTGCGTCCCTGCGCGAGCCGCGGGCGCTGATCCTGGGCGAGCCGGTATTTGATGCCACGGCGCCGGCAGTGCGCGTCTACGGGCGAAAAATTTCCAACGCATGGACGAACCTGTGGACGCTCTGGGCGGGTATTCACGATTCCCTGTTCGGCTTCCGCGTCTACCCGCTCGAGCCATTGGTACGGATCATGCGGCATCAGCTCTGGATGCGTCGTTTCGATTTCGACGCCGAAGCGGCCGTGCGCTTGTACTGGCTCGGCCTGCCGCCGCGTAATGTGCCGGCTCCGGTGCGCTACTTCCGTCCCGGCGAGGGCGGTGTCTCACATTTCAATTACTGGCGCGATAACGCGCTGCTGACGTGGATGCATGCGCGGCTGCTGATGGGGTTTACATTGCGGCTGCCCTGGCTGCTTTGGCGGCGTCTGACACTGCCCTGACGGCATTGTCCTACGCGTTGCTCGCGCGGCGGACAATCCCGATATAATGCGGCCGTCTCAACCGGTCGCCGGTATCAACGTCTCACCCTGACTATTATGTCCGAACAAGTGTTGCCACAGCCGACGGCACCAGCCGTTGACGCGCTCGAGCTTGAGCGGGAGATTGCGCGCTTGATTGTTGCCGGACTGAATCTGCCCATTACTCCCGAGCAGATCGATCCCGAGGCGCCCTTGTACGGCAAGGGCCTGGGATTGGACTCGATCGACATTCTCGAGATTGCACTGATCGTATCCAAGCAGTACGGCATCGTGCTGCGGGCGGACAATCAGGAGAA
>DASXLF010000177.1:0-2127 GCA_036496405.1 Steroidobacteraceae bacterium
CACCGACGACGCCTTCATCGATACGCACATCGTGCAGGTGGCGCCGCAGATCGCCGCCCAGGTAACCCGCATCTACGTCACCGATAACCAGCTGGTGCGCGCAGGCCAGCCACTGGCCGATCTCAATCCTGCAGACCCGCAAGCCCGCATTGCTCAGATCGAGGCGCAACAAGCGCAGGCGGAAACGCAGATTGCGCAGGCTCGCGCCAACGAAGCCGCTGCTGCGGCACAGGCGCAGAACGCGGCGCGCGACGTTGCCCGCTATCGTTATCTCAAGCGCACGTCGCCGCTCGCCGTGGCGCAGCAGCAGATCGATCAGGCGGAAGCGGCAGCAAAGAGCGCCACTGCGCAGCGAAACGCGGCCGAGGCGCAGATCCGCGGCGCGGAAGCCCAGATGAAGGTGCTGAAGGCGGAGCTCAGCCAGGCACAGATCAATCTCGGCTACACGCACATCGTCTCGCCAGTGGACGGCACGATCGCGCAGCGCAGCGTGGCGCTCGGCAACTACGTAACGCCCGGCGTGCAGATGATGGCCATCGTGCCGCTGCAGATATGGGTCACCGCGAATTTCAAGGAGACGCAGCTTGCGCATATGCGGTTGCGCCAGCCGGTGACGATCAGCATCGACGCGTGTCCCGCGGCGGACATTCGCGGCCATGTGGATTCCATCCAGCGCGGCGCGGGACAGGCCTTCGGAATTCTGCCGCCGGAAAACGCCACCGGCAACTATGTCAAGGTGGTGCAGCGCGTGCCGGTTAAAATCGTGCTCGACCGCGTGCCGCGCGATTGCGTGCTCGGTCCCGGTATGAGCGTCGAGCCCACGGTGAAGGTGCGCTGATGCCGGGCGCTGGCGCGCAAGGCGGCTGGACACCGGCGCGTTCGGTTGCGGGCAGCCGGAGCCCCTGGTCGATCGTCGGCGTCATCTCCATCGCCACCTTCATGGTGGTGCTGGATACTTCCATCGCCAACGTGGCGCTGGCGCATATCGCGGGCAGCCTCTCGGCCAGCTACGATGAAGCCACCTGGGTGATCACCAGCTTCCTGATCGCCAACGCCATCATTATTCCAATCAGCGGCTGGCTTGCCGACGTGATCGGCCGCAAGCGCTACTACATGATGTCGGTGGCGCTGTTCACGATCGCCTCGCTCGTCTGCGGCCTCTCCTCCAGTCTCACCATGCTGGTGATCGCGCGCATCGTGCAGGGCATCGGCGGCGGCGGACTGACGCCTGTCGAGCAATCCATGCTGGTGGACACCTTTCCGCCGGAGAAACGCGGCGCCGCTTTCGCCGCCTACGGCGTGGTGGTGATCGTGGGCCCGATCTTCGGCCCCACGCTTGGCGGCTGGATTACGGACAATTTCTCCTGGAATTGGGTGTTTCTCATCAATGTACCGATCGGCATTCTTTCGCTCATTCTCGTCAGCATCTTCGTGGACGAGCCGGAAGCCGTGCGCCGCCGCAGCGAGGAAATGCGCACCGGCGGGCTGAAGATCGACATTGTGGGGTTCGCGCTGGTGGCGGTGGCGCTGGGCTGCCTGGAAGTGACGCTTGATCGCGGTCAGCGCGAGGACTGGTTCTCCAGCCCCCTTATCTCCAGCTGCGCCGCGATTTCGGTCCTGTCACTCATCGTCTTCATTCCATGGGAATTGAGCCGCGACGATCCCATTGTGCGCATCCGCATGTATGGCCGGCGCAATTTCGCCATCGCCAATGTCCTTTTGCTGATGATGGGCGTGATCATCTTCGGTTCCACGCAATTCATTCCGCAGCTGCTGCAGGAGGTGCTGGGTTATACCGCGACCGATGCGGGCCTTGCGCTCACCGCCGGCGGCGTCGCCACGCTGATGGTAATGCCGCTGGCCGGATTTCTTACCGGCAAGGTCGATCCACGCATCCTCATTGGCACGGCCTTCACGATTCAGGTGGTCGCGTTGTGGAACATGAGTCACTTGAACACCCAGATGTCGTTCCACGACGCCGCAGTGGCGCGCATGATCCAGTCGGTCGGCTTGCCGTTCCTGTTCGTGCCGGTGACAAACGTGGCTTATATCGGTTTGCGGCCGGACGAGAGCAACCAGGCGTCGGCACTGATGAATGTATCGCGCAATCTGGGCGGCACGTTCGGC
>DASXLF010000178.1:0-14054 GCA_036496405.1 Steroidobacteraceae bacterium
GTGCGCGCTGCGGTCGGCACATTTTCTGCGATCGCTGTCGTCTGATCGGCGATGCGGCAGTGACGTGAATACGGCCCTTCAGCTGTGGCAACGCCTGCTCGGAAGACTCCGCTACGGACTTCTGATTCAGGAGATACTCGATCGGCTGGCGCGCGCGGGCGTGATCATCTATCCCTACTTCGTAGTACTGGAGCCGGGCAGCAACGACAGCCCTGTCAGGGGCGATCCGCGCTGCACGGTGCGACTGCTGGGGCCCGAGGACGTCGATGAGGTGGTGCGCGCATTGGCCGGGCGCATCACCGGCGAGATATACCGCGAGCTGCTGTCGCGAACCCTATGCCTGGGGGTTTTCTATGACGGCAAGCTGGCGGGTTATACCTGGGCGCGGCTGGATATGGTGCCCGTTCCCGAGGGCCCGGGACAGGCAATAATTGCGTTGCAGCCGGACGAGGCCTGTCTGTTCGACATGTACGTGGCATCGCCCTATCGCGGCCTGCAACTGGCAGGGATTCTGCGCCAAACCATGCAGAGCGAGCTGCGCCGTAGCGGACGCACGCGCTTCTACAGCCTGACGCTGGCATTCAACCGTTCCTCACGGCGCTTCAAGGCGCGGATTGGCGCTCGCGAAGTGGAGCTGCGGATTCATTTGCGGCTGCGCATCGCATCCCTGCCAGGTTGCGATCTGCGGCTCTGGCGCCGCCGTCCGCACGTGCAATCGGTCTGGGTGCGCCGCGTCTCAGCCACCACCAAGGCACAGCCGCGTGACTGAGCATTTACAAATCGAAGACCATGTCGAGCGTCTGCCGGCGGATGACTGGCAACGCCTGATGTGCGGCCGGCCGGCTCTGCGGCTTGAAGTACTCAAGGCGATCGCCGCAACCGCTTCCTGTGCGCTGTCGTTGCGTATCTTCATGCTCCTGGACGCGACGGGCATTGCCGGCGCAGCCGTGTGCGAATGCGTAGGTGCGCGAGAGCCGTTCAGTGCCCTGGATGGCCTGCTGTACGGACGCGCGCAGCGCCTCGCTGTCGCGCTCGGCGGCTCGACCCGGCCGACACTGCTTTTCTGCACATCGGTGGGTACGGAGTGCCCGGTAGTACTGCGGGCGTCAGCGCCAACTGAGAGACGGCGGATCCTTGATCGACTGCTCGATGAAATTGAAGCCCATGCCGCCGCGCAAAAACTCGGCATAGGCTTCCTCAATGTGTTCGTCGATGAGGAGTTGCTCGCTAACGCACTGCGCGCGCGCGGATACATGAATACGCAAACCCAGCCGGTCGCCCGGCTACAGATCGAGTGGAGCGACTTCGACGGTTACATCAGACACCTTGCGCAGTTCAGCCAGAACGCAGCACGTAATGTGCGCCACGAACGCAAACGCAATCGCCGAAGCGGCGTCTGTATCCGGCAGATTGAAGCAACTGCAGCAAACGCTGCAGCACTGGACGCATTGATCCGTCCACACTATCGGCACAAGAACGGCACGGATCTGCACTTCGGACCTGAATTTCTACCACTGGTATCCGATTTGCTCGGTGGCGATTTTCTGCTATTCGAGGCCGTACGCGATGGCCGCGTGGTCGGCATGGTAGGCCTGGTGCGCTCGGGAGCGGTCGCTTGGGGCGCCTGGTTTGGCATCGAGCTCACCGATCGTCGCAATGACTTCACCTATGCAAGTCTGGTCTATTACCAAGTAGCGGAATCGGCAGCGGCACTGGGTATAAAAACCGTACTCTATGGATCGCTTGCCATCGACACCAAGCGGCGACGGGGTTGTCAGATCATTGGCAGCCGCTTGTTCTATCGCCCGTGTCTACCACACGCGCGGCTGCTGGCGCGGATGTACTTCGGGATCCATCGTGCCTGGTTTGGCCGGAAGCTCGGATGAAAGTACTAGTCACGAACTGCACGCGAAATTCGGGGCTTAGCGTCATGCGCGCGCTGTCCCGGGCGGGCTGGAGCGTTGCGGCCGCGGATGATCGCGCGCTGGCATTCGGCCTGCGCTCGCGTTGTGCGGTCGGCGCGTACGCGTGGCTGCCGGACGAGGCCAGTCCGCGATTCACTGCTGCACTGCTGTCGCTCCTGGAGCGAACGAAGCCGGACGTGATGATCCCGACGCGCGGGATAGAGGCCGCGTGCCGCGCGCGCGATGCCGTAGCGGCACGATCCCGCTGCTTGTTGCCAACTCCCGAGGCATTCGAAATTCTGAATGACAAGGCACGCTTGCTCGAGCGCTGCGCCGCCTTGAGCATTGCACACCCGCGAGTGTTCGAAACCCATGAGGCGGTGCAGTTCTTGCGCGAAACGCCTGGCTCCAGGATCGTCATCAAGCCGCGGCGGGATGTGGGCGGTGGCCACAACGTGCATATCGTATCCGACCCTTCAGCCGTGCCGGCAATTCACCAGCATGTCAGCGCCGAACATGGCGGCGCCCTGATCAGCGATTTCATTCCGGGCCCCACAGAAAATCTACGCGCCGTGCAATTGCTGTTCGACTCGGACAGCCGCCTGATCGCGTCCTTCACAATGCGCAAACTGCGTATCTGGCCGGCAGGTGTGGGCATCACGGTGGCGGCGGTAAGCACTCACGAGACTGAACTCGTGACGACCCTGCTGCCATTGCTACAGCAGCTGCGCTGGCAAGGGCCAGCGGATGCGGAATTCAAGATCGACCAGCGAGATGGCGTCGCCAGAATACTGGAGATCAATCCCCGTTTTTCGGGAGCAGTTCACTTCCCGATTGCCTGCGGCGTGAACATGCCGCTGCTCTACTGCCGGGCGGCGTTGGGCGAACGGCTCCCGGAGGCGGCGCGTCCCGCATATGCCGCGGGCATGCATTATCTGGACACTGGGCGCTGGTTGGCCGGGCTATTGGCCGAGCTCAAGTCGTCGCAATCGAACCCCTGGGCGGTATTGCGCCATGGATGGCAGCAGGAGTTGCGGCGACCCCGTGTGCGCTCGGTGCACGCCATCAGTGACCCCGGGCCGCTGCTGGCAAAACTGTTCAGGTCACGCAGCAATGCTTAGGCGGGCCATCTATCTGTCGCAGATGCTGCACAACGCCACGCGCAGCGCCGACTCACTGGCCACGCGGCAAGCAAGGGATTTGCAATCGCTGGTACGGCAAGCGGCGACGCGGGTGCCGTTCTATCGCAAGCTCTACGCGAGCCACGGCATCGGCGCTGGCAGCGTACTCGCGCTGGAGGATTTGCCAAGTCTTCCCATCGTCACCAAAGCGCAGCTGCGAGCCGCTGGCACCGAAGCGATTTCTCTGGATGCGCCGCGGCGCCGAATCAAGATCTGTACCTCAGGTTCCAGCGGCGAGCCGTTCGAATTTTTGATTGATAGCGACTATGACCAGTGGCGCAAGGCGCAGTACCTGCGGGCTTATCTGTACGGGGGACGGCGGCTGCGTGACAAAGTGCTGCGATTAACAGCGTTTCCGCAACGACGCTCGCCATGGATTTCGCGCTTAGGGCTGTTGCGGGAGCGACAATTGAGCTGTGCCAGCGATCCGGCGCGCGTGGTCGAGGCCTGGGAATCGCTGGCGCCTGACGTGCTGCAGGGCTATCCCTCCAGCCTGCGCTCACTGGCGCACTACTGTCGCGAACGCGGCCACGGGCTGACCCCGGCACCGCGGCTGATATATACCGATTCCGAATTGCTGACGCCGGATACACGGGCACTGCTCGAGCAGCAGTTCGCGGCGCCGGTGACCGATATATTCGGAACTTTCGAGACCGACAACATCGCCTTTCAGTGCCAGCGGCGCGCGGGTTATCACATCGCCAGCGACTGTGCGCTCATTGAAATCGTGCGCGACGGCCAGCCCGTTGCGCCCGGTGAATCGGGCGAGATCGTGGTGACGGTGCTGGCCAACCGAACCATGCCATTCATTCGCTACAACCTGCGCGATATCGGCCAGCTGCTGCCGCAGCCGTGCCCATGCGGACTGCCGTTTCCGCTGCTCACGGGACTGCAGGGCCGCGCTGATGATCTGATTGCGCTGCCAGGTGGCCGCCTGCGCACCGCCATGGATGTACTGGGTCAGCTGGACTACAGCGCCCAGGCCGTGCGGCATTATCAATTACGCCAGCTGGATCTAGGGGTATTTGAGTTGTTGATCGTCCCTTCCAGCGCCTACAAGGACGAGGTCGGCCAGCAGATGGCGAACTCCATCACCACCACTCTGAGCGGCGCGCGGGTTACAGTGCGGGTGCTTGACGTCATGCCGCCGGATCGATCCGGAAAGCTGCGGGCGTTTGTATCGCAAATTGCCCGGAATCAACGTGCATAACGAACGCCGCATACTGCTCAATACCACGGTGTTGAGCACCTTCGAGGGCTTGTCGCAGTTGGCGAATCTGTTGCTGATCGTCAGCTTCGCGCGCACCTTCGGCACGCGCGTCATGGGGTATTACTCCGTCGGCATGTCGGCCGGCGCGGTGGCAGCAATTTTCGTGGGTATGGGTATTCCGTCGCTGCTGATTCGCGAAATCAGCCAGAACCCCGATTGCGCCAATGACCGGATCGCAGTGCTGTTCCCGGTACAGCTTCTGCTGACGCCCATTGCCTGGGTGGCCGCCTGCGTCGTCGGCGATTTGCTGATCGGCACCAGCGCCGGCAGTGCCGTGGTGATGGCGGCCGCCGGCTATCAGGTGCTTCTGCCCATGGCTTTGCTGCTGCTGGTACCCCTGCAGGCACTGGAGCACATGGCGGTGTTTGCCAGCTGCATGCTGGCGCACCGCCTGCTCACTTTGATACTGGGCTTGCTGGCAATCTGGCTGGGGTTCAGCGCCAGCACCGTGGCCCTGGCATTTATCGTTGGGGCCGTAGTCCTGCTGTTGCTGGCCTGGATACAGGCCTCACGCTATATCGGCCGGTTACGACTGCGATGGCGTCCATCGGAAGCCCGGCAGCTGTATCGCGAGGCGGCACCGTTCTTCGGCCTATCGGCCCTGGGCACTTTATACGGACGCGGTTCAACCATTGTCCTGAGCGCGCTTACCACTGCCCACACGGTGGGCCTGTACGCCGCCGCAGATCGGCTGTTGATCCCCCTGGGTCTGGGGCCCTCCATGTTCAACGCCGCCGCGTACCCGGCACTGGCGCGTGTAACGCACAGCTCACTGGAGGAAGCACGCGCACTGTCGGCGCGGTGCCTGCGTCTGCTGCTGGTGGTGGCCATTCCGCTGGCAGCGTTCACTGCCATATTCGCCGTTGATATCGTGCGACTGTTCTTCGGCACCGGCTATCTGGCCGCAGCGCCGGCGCTGCAGATACTGGCCTGGGCCATGCCGATCCGCGCGGCGCAGGCTTTATTTGGATCGCAATTGGCAGCGATGAAACAGCAATCCGCGCAGGCCCGCGCGCGGTTCCTGGCTCTGTGCCTGTTTCTGGTGCTGTTGCCGGTGCTGATTCTCTCCCGTGGCTTTGTGGGTGCCGCGTGGGCAGTATTGATCTGCGACGCGCTGCAGCTGTCGCTGTGGTGGTCGCTGCTGAGAAAAGCCGGTGCCGCACCAACGCTGACCGCCCCATTCCTGGCGCCGGCGGCAGCCGCGACGGTCACGGCCGGCGTGAACTTTCTACTGACCGACATCAGCCTGGTGCTGCGTCTAATTGTTGCCGCAGTGGTAATGGTCGCCGGCCTGTGGGCGTTCGGAGCGATCAAGATGCACGACCTGCGGTTTCTGCGGGCTCTAATGGCCAGTAAGAAGGCCCAGCCCCAAGCGTGACGACCCCGGCCAAGCCTACAGATCGCTAGCCTCATCCGGCGGCTGCAGCGACGGCGTGCGCTCACCGATCAGGTGTTTGCACATTCCTTTTACGTACCGCCACGGATCGCCTTTGCCACCGATCCAGACCAATCCCGGATTGGTCTCCGCGGTTTGCATCCACCAGGCAAACAGCTCGTTCTCGCTCCAGGCCCGGCGCGTCGCCAACGGAACCTGACGCAGCTGGTTGCGAACGGCGGCCTGGAACTCCGCACGGTTCATGAGAGATCCGCAGTTGCGAATGAAACTGAGCGCTTCACCGTCCTCCCCCGTCATCGAAACCAGCCGAGGTGAACATACCGCTTGCGGCTTTACCGTTTACTTACGGATCGCATCGATTTCGCTGGCATCGTCGGGCACTTCGTTCAGCCACCGGGGGTATTTCAGGCCGTTGCCGGTTGCAACCATCACTACCCGCTCCTCTGGCCGCAGCATGCCGCAGGCGGCGAGCCGCGCCACGGCCGGCAGGAGCGCCGCGCTCTCGGGGCAGAGCAATACGCCCTCCAGACGCATACAGTCCGAGATACCCTGGCGGATCTCGGCATCGGTGACGGCGACAGCAGCGCCACGGCTCTGATAGATCGCTTCGAGCACCAGAAAATCGCCGAAGCTTTGGGGAACGCGCAGACCGCTGGCCTCGGTGTGCGCGCCATGGCAGAATTCGGTCGCTTGTTCGCCCGCCTCATACGCCTTCACCAGTGGCGCGCAGCCCGAGGCCTGCACGGCAATCAGTCGCGGCAGCTTGTGGCCGATCCAACCCAGAGCCTGCAGCTCGCGCAGGGCTTTGTATGCGGCGTAGATGGCAACTCCGCCACCAACGGGAAACACCATGGCGTCCGGCAGCTCCCAGGCGCTCTGCTCGGCGATCTCAAACAGCATGGTCTTTTTGCCTTCCAGCCGATAAGGTTCGCGAAAGGTGTTCACCTCAAACCAGCCGTGGTCCGCTACGCCCTGCTGAATGATCCGGGCGCCGTCGCTGATCAGTCCGCGGACCTGGATCACGCGCGCGCCAGCGGCCGCGGTGATGCGCTTGGCCATATCCTGCGCATCCACGGGCATCGCGACCACGGCGCGCAGCCCCGCCCTCGCCGCATAGGCCGCCAGTGCCTCGCCGGCGTTGCCATTGGTGCTGATGCCCAGCGTCTTCGCTCCCAGCTCGGCCGCACGACTGACGGCACAACTCGCTCCTCGAGCCTTGAAAGTGCCGCCGGGATTGAAGCCCTCGTCTTTGAGCGATAGCTCCGGTACGCCGAGGAAACGGCCCAGGCGCGGCATCATCGTCAGCGGTGTGCCGCCTTCATTCAGCGAGGCGCGATAGGCGTTGTCCCGCAACGGAAGCAGTTCTTGATAGCGCCACATGCTGCGGGTACGGCCTGGCAGCGCCGCCTTGGTCAGCGTCACCTTTGCGGCTGCGAAATCATAGCGGGCCAACAGCGGCGAGCCGCAGGGGCAGATGTTGATCAGTTTATCGGCGTCGTAGTGCGTCTCACAGCGCGGACACTCGAGATACCCGATCGCGGAATTGGATGGTGATAGGCTCACCGCGCCAGTCTAGCCGAGAGGCTGTCGCAAGGTGGCGACCCGCTCAACCGATTCTGCTTCGGGCGCCCGAAATGCGTTGAGGCATGATCGCGACGGAGCGGCTATGATCCGGGGCTACTGACCCAGGGGGCGCCGTATGGTCCGTAAAAGGAAGATTACTGCTGAGGAGACGGCCGAGCTGCAACGGCTCTATTCGGAGCTGCCGTCGGCGATCGCCGAAGCGGCGGTATCGGTACACACCGAGCCAGTGACTGAAGATGGCGATGAAAAGGTCGACACCATCATCAAGCGGATTTGCCAACTCTCCGACGATTCGGAATTGACATAGACATTAGCTTGCTGGCTCCCCGAGGGGATTCACTTCGAAGCCAGCTGGGGCAGTAATTTTTGGACGATCAGGCGCGCGCCCTGCATCGAAACATGATTGTCGTCGGCGTAATACAACGCATCGCCGGCTTGGACAACGCAGCGATCCTTTATCAGGGCGTTACAGAAGATATCTTCCGGCCGCACCCGACGTATATTGGGCGAATCGATCGAATCAAGCACACGGTCCGCTGCGGAATTGCGCTGTTGCTCGCGAATCCAGGATGTCGAGATCAGATGAGGCGGATTTTTCCCGAGCACAAGGGCGGCTAGATTGAGTCGCTCGGGTGTCCAACCAACCTCGGGCGTTGGGTAGAGCAACACCGTGCGCTTGAGAGCTGCAAAGCCGCTGATATACGCGCATAGCGCTTCGGCCTTGGCGGTCGCCCCTTCGGTCCAGCGCCCATTCGCGTCGAATACACCGCTTTCCCTATAGGGGACATCTTCCACTCCCCCTTCCTGGTTGTTGAAACCGGGTGCGTCAATCTCGTCGTTCATCGGATAAAGCTGTAGCGTCCAACGAACGGCGACGATCACGGTGGTAACGTCGCCGCGGCCCACGAATTCGCGTACGCGTCGCTCTACTTCGGCACAGTGCTCGCGCCGGTCTTTACTCAGCCGCTGACGGTCATCAAAAATTCCGCCAATCGGAAAACAGTCCGTACGCACCAAATATCCCGTCCTATTTTCCCTGGCGAGGGCCTCACTCAGGGCCGTCCAGATGGCGTCGGCGTGAGAGTCCCCGAGCAGGACGACGCTTCCGACCCGACCTGGTGCGCCTATGCGGCAGACACGCAGCCACGAATCGATTGCTGGACACAAGTAAAAGGGCGCCTTGGCCGGCATAAGAAGTGCTTGATCATGCTCACTCCATCGATTCGGCATACCGCGTCCGGCCACGAATCCGACGCCCACGCCGATAAACACCAACGTAGGCAAGACTGACCAAACCAAGATGGCCCGCCTAGACCAATTTCGACGGTCCCTGAATGGACGTTCAATGAACTTTGAAGAAATGGCGGCGATTCCCACGGCGAGAATCGCCAGGGCAGCGAATTGCGCGCTCGAAGGGCGGCTCGCATTGATTAATCTTGCGAACGCAAACAGCGGCTGATGCCACAGATAGGCAGCGTACGAAATCCCACCAAGCCACAGCAGAACCGGTGATGCCAGCAATCGTCCGATCAGCGTCCTGGTACCGGCAAAATAAAGCACCAGCAGCGTTCCGATCACCGGCGGCAGCGCGTAGCGCCCGGGAAACGGAGTTGAAACTCCATACAGACTGATCGGGACGAGTATTAAGGCCAGACCAATCGCCGCGAATCCTTCGCGTATTGCTCGAGGGTGAGCTCCGAGGTGGCTATCAGAAATGCGCGTAAAACAAAGCAGAGCCCCGGCGGCCAGTTCCCAGGCACGCATCGGGGCGAGAAAGAACGCGCCCATGGAATGGCTGCTCAACATCCAGTCATTCATCAGAAACGAGGCGACGCACCCCAGAACCAACAGCGACACCAGCCATTTAATTCCAAAGCGCCAAAAGCAAGCGATAAGCAGCGGAAAGATCAGGTAGAACTGCTCTTCTACACCCAGGCTCCAAGTGTGTAACAGCGGCTTCTGATCCGCCGGCACATTAAAGTAACCGCCGGTGCGCCAAAACAGAATGTTGGAAACAAATAGCGAGACTGCCACCAGGCTTTGCCCGAAGTTTTCCAGCTCCCTCGGAAGCATCCAGATCCAGGCCACTGGAATACAAACCAGCATCACCAGGTACAACGCCGGCAATATGCGCCGCGCACGCCGCTCATAGAACCCGGCGATCGAGAAGAACCCCGTTTCTCGCTCCTCAATGATGATTGAGGTAATGAGAAAGCCGCTGATCACAAAGAAGACGTCGACCCCTACAAAGCCACCGCTAAAAAATCGGGAGCCGGTATGAAAGAGAATGACCGGAACAACGGCAAGCGCCCGTAGGCCATCGATTTCCGGTCTGTAGGTGTGCGCTCTAGCGGCGCCCGAGGATGCGCGTTCGCGTTCTTGCACTAGGTGCACAAAATCAAAGCCAGATTCGACCAAGTAAGGTCGGTTGAACTTATCCGGGATTGCCGCATGGCATGCCGACAACGCATGCCGAGATAGTCAACGCCGATCTGCTCGCTTTTATCCAGGCGACAGCCGTCAGCGCGGCGGCCTTCCGCCGGCGACGACGATGGGTTCGCCGAGCGCTCGCCGATATTCCTCCTCGCCGATCGCGCCCACCGAGCGCAGCTTCCCCAACAGTTCGTCGATCAGCGCACGCAGCCCAGGCCCTGGCGCGCCGTGCGCGAATGATCTCTGGTACTTGATCGGCCCGGGGATAATCGCGACCAGGAAGGCCATCTGGGCCGGCGTCAGCGCCTGGGGTTCGCAACCGAAATAGGTGCGGGCCGCGGGCCGCAGGCCACGCAGGTCCGGTCCCCATTCGATGATGTTCAGGTAGATCTCGAGGATGCGATCCTTGCCGAGCGCCGACTCGAGGAGGAACGTGATCGCCAGTTCCTCCAGCTTGCGTCCGAGCTCCTTGTCGCGCGAAAGGAAGAGGTTTTTGGCTAGCTGCTGGGTGATAGTCGACGCACCGCGCGTGGCGCTGCCACGCGACCAGTTGGTGAGTATCGCCGTGGGTAGCTCGCGCAAGTCGATACCGCGATGACCGTAGAAGTCGGCGTCTTCGGCGAGCAGCAGAGTACGCACGAACAGCGGTGGAACGTCGCGCAGGGCGATAAAGTCGGGGGATGCAGGCGAGACCTCGATGGGGTGGTGCGGACCGTCGCCTTCAGCTGAACTGAAAATGAAGTCGCCGCGCAGACGCACAATTCCCGGCGGCATCTGGCGTGGCGGCGTAAAGTCAATCCGCTGGCTCACCGAGAGCGAGGCGGGCTCTGACAGGCGTCCGCGTACCTGCACGTCGATCGTGGCCGAGCCCAGATCATGGTCGCCGCCGGGCGCCAATCCAAGGCTTTCGGGCACCGCGAGCCCTGATGCGCCCAGCAGTTGTGCGAAGTCCAGCCGCTGCACGCCGAGTGCGAGATCGATGACCGGATCGGTGTCGAGATCGCGCAGCGTAATCGAGCCCGACAAGTCCGCACCGGCCACCGTTGCGTGGAGCTCGGAAATCTCGATCGTGACCGTGTCCCCGGTCCGCCGCCGGGCGCCATCGAACCGCAGGGTCACGTCCGTCGGATCGCCGAGCTGCGGCTCATCGGCGGCGTTATCCGCCAGTGCACTCAGGCGCGCGCCGCGCGCGCGCATGTCCACGTGGAAACGGAGCGCATCGGTGCTCGCCTGAAGATCCATACGGCCGTCTGCAATACCACCATCGAGCAACGGCTGACTGTCGCGCCGCACGTCGAACAGACGGCTGACGTCGAGTTCACGTGCCTCGACGTTCCATGCGCTATCCAGCGGATTCTCCAGCTTGCGGATTAACAGGCCGGCCTGTGGTTCTACCAGCAAGAGCCGGAACTCGCCGCCGTGAATGCCCGCGATATCCCAGGCGGTGGCCGGCGAGCTGACCCCGACCCCTGCTGGGCCCGTGATAGTGGCGGCGCGAACCGCGAGTCGCAGGCGACCGCGCCATGTGGCCGCGATCAAGTCGGCATGCAGTCGCACTCCATGACCGAAGTCGAGATCGAACCCCTCCAGGCGCAGCAACGGCCAGACGCCGACATGGACCTGCCCGATTCGGGCAACCATGCCATGACGCATGGCAGCGGACTCGATCCGCGCACGCACCGCGTGCTCGAGCATGGGTCTCGACAACAGCGCGATCAGGCTTGCAAGCAGTACCGCGGCGATCGCTCCGACCCACCACCGTCGCCCGCGCGTTTGAAACAAAAACATCGACGCAAGGATGCCACATTCGGATCGCACACCGGCTGACGGCCGTCGGGTCGCAGACGCTCTCGATCAGGTCCGCTTCAATCGGAGGCTCGGCGATCGGCAGCCGAACTGCAATACGGTTTTTCCTAAAGGGCAAACGATCGGGCAGGTTGTCCAGAACACCGTCGCGACCAATCAGCTCATAGGGTCTCTTGATCCTATGGCGCTGCTGAACTTGGAGCAGGTGAGACGTGGCGCGCTTTGCTTGCGCGTAGGAAAGCTCTTAGACCCGCTTGATGAGCGCTCGGCGAGCTGATAAAGCGATCGTCAGTAATTGATCGATTGGTGGCTAGGGTGGGACTCGAACCCACGACCTCGGCATTATGAGTGCCACGCTCTAACCAGCTGAGCTACCTAGCCTCGAGGGACGCGCATTCTAGGGGGAGCAGCGAAAGTGGTAAACGCTGTCGAAAAAATCTTCGTTAAATCTGATCCTTACGCTGCCTATGCCAACGCCGTGCCGTGCCCCCGTTGTCCTGGGTGCCGCATTTGGCGCTACTCTGCGCACCGATTCTTCAGGGGGTGAAAATGAGCCAGCGGCCGCCGATCCAGTACTGGTGGGTCAATCACAAGTATGCCGCCGTACAGGGGCTTGCCGGTGAGTACCTGCGGTCATCGGAGCGCAACCGCAACGGCTCGCGCAATGAGTCGCATCGCAACCTGACGCGCGTGCAGCCGGGTGATCTGGTGTTCGCGTTCACCGACGGAGCGGTACGAGCCGTGGGCATCGCGCTGCGCAGCGCCGCTGAAGTACAGCCGCCGCCAAAGGGGGAATGGCAATTACCGGTGCGCTTCCTGCAACTCGGCGTACCGTTGAACCCGAAGGCGCACATGCTAAAGCTCAAGCCGGTCTTGCCGCGCAGTCATTCGCCGCTGCGCGCCACCGGTACGCGCAACCCGGCGGTCTACCTGGCGTCGGTATCTCATGCCATGGCGGCAGTGTTGCGGCAATTGCTCGACCCGCAACTCGAGGATATCGAAGCGCAGATCAACGCCGCGGTGGGATCGGAGCTCGCCGATGATTGGATCGAAACCACGATCCAGCGCCGCACCGACCTCAATCCCATGGACCGCCAGCAGCTGATCCGGGCGCGCCGCGGGCATGGATTGTTCCGTCGTAACCTCGAGAAGTTTGAAAGTGCCTGCCGGCTAACCGGTCTGCTCGATCGCAGGCATCTGCGCGCCGTTCACATCAAGCCCTGGAGTGCGGCCGACGATTTGGAAAAGCTCGACGGCTGCAACGGCCTGCTTATGTCGCCTCACGTAGCGCATCTGTTTGCGCGCGGCTACATCTCGTTCGCGGACGATGGGGCGCTGCTGATATCGCGGCACCTGAATCCCGCGGTTTTGAAAACCTGGACGCTGCAGCCGTCGGCCAATGCCGGTGCCCTGCGGCCGCAACAGCGCCTGTACCTGGAATACCACCGGCGCGAAGTGTTCGATCGGCCGGAAATCGGCCGGCGTGCCAAGCAATACTCCGGCTAATAGCTCATGGGTAGTACGCCATTCGGCCATGGCGTACCATCCGCCCCAGACTATGCGCTATCGACTCAAACGCCGGACCCGACATGAGCTGATCAGCGCACTGTTGCTGGTGGCGCTGGCGTTTCGCGCCTTGATACCGGCAGGCTTCATGCCTGCGGCCGACGGCACGTTTTCTCTGCAAGTCTGCCGCGCCGGCTTTCTGACCTCTGGCGATGCTCTCAACCAGCACGCGCCTCCCGACCAGCCGTCACATTTCGAGCATTGTCCGTTCGGAAGCGCACCAGCATCCGGCCCCATCGCCCATGTTCCGGCGATACGCCTCACCGGACTGACCGCCTTTGCGCCAATCGGCGATTACCTGACCCTACGGCTGAGCGCACGTCTTGAACGCGCTCACCAGCCTCGCGCTCCTCCTCGCTTGCGCTTGATTTGAAGCGTGCGCAGCACGCCGGCCGGTGCCGGCGCGGTTGCCATCTTTGGTCAGCGAGCTGTTCGCCTGGGCGAACAGGAGGAAATTCAGATGTCTGCTCTGTTGATACGCGGGCGATGTATCGCCCTGACGCTGGGCGCATGGTGCGCACTGCCCGGCTCGGCCTGGGCCTGTGCGACCTGCGGCTGCACCGTGAACTCCGATGCCGCCATGGGCTATTCGACCGGCTCAGGATGGCGGCTGAACGTGGAGTACGACTATCTCAATCAGGATGCGCTGCGTACCGGCACCAGCGGCGCCAGCGCCGCACAAGTCGTCAACCGTCCCTCAGATCCCGCCCTGGCGGGCGGCGAGATTGAGCAGGACACGATCAATCGCTACCTGAACATAGGGCTCGACTACCGGCCGAACTCGGACTGGGATTTCAACCTGCTGGTACCCTATGTCATGCGCGGTCACTCCACCTTCGGCCAGCAGCAGCAGCCCTTTACGGCTGCCGAGGTGGCGCCTGGTCAAGTCAGTTACACCGATCTGTCGAGCCTGG
>DASXLF010000179.1:0-2182 GCA_036496405.1 Steroidobacteraceae bacterium
GACGAAATAAGCCGTGGTCTTCGACGAGCAGCCAATGCCCGACAGCTTGATCAGGTTCCTGGGCACGACCGCATCCGCCCAGCAGGCTTCGACCAGCGCTGCGGTGACCGAGTCGTGGCCGCAGCCGGCGCACAGGGTGGAGTTCGAGCCCTCGTAGTCGCGGCGCGTCAGCCCCAGCGCGTTGCGCGGCAACTCCGGATGCGCCACTTTGGGCTTGGGCATGAATGTCATGGCGGCTCTCCTTCCTTACACGACGCGCTGTGCCACCGGCCGCTGTGGCACCACCACCGACATCACGCCGTCGAACACGTAGCTGGCGGGCATGGGCATGCCGTTGTAGTGCAGTATGGATCGCAGACGGGTTTTCTCCACGCCAGTCTCCATGATCAGCAGCGAGCGCAGCTGCGCATCGCGGTTCTGCTCGACCACGAAGTTGATACGGTGCGACTGCAGGAACTGTTCGACTTCGTCGCCAAACGGAAAGCCGCGCACGCGCATGTAGTCGGCGTGAATGCCGTTGGCCCGCAGCCGCAATTGCGCTTCATGCACCGCGCCATCGCCGCTGCCGAGCGACACGATGGCGATATCGGTGGGCTGCTGGGCACGCTGGATGACCGCCTTGGGCACCAGACGCGCGGCCGTCATCCATTTTTTGCGCAGCCGGTCGACCACATACTGATATTCCTTGGAGTCCTCGGTATAGGCGCCGTACTGGTTGTGCCCCGAGCCGCGCGTGAAGAAGGCGCCCCGGGCATCGATGCCTGGCAAGGTGCGCTGCGGAATGCCGTCGTGGTCATGATCGTAGTAGCGCCAGAAGCGGTCGAGCCGGGAAATCTGCTCAGCATCGAGCAGCTTGCCGCGGTCCGGCCGGTAGCTTTCGTCCCATTTGAATTCCGGGCACATCCAGTCGTTCATGCCGATGTCCAGGTCCGACAGCACCAGTACCGGCGTCTGCAGCCGGTCGGCCAGGTCGAACGCCGCGGCGGCGAACTCGAAGCACTCCTCGGGATTGGCCGGGTACAGGCACACCTGGCGGGTATCGCCGTGCGAGGCGTAGGCGGCTGACTGCAGATCGCTCTGCTGCGTGCGCGTGGGCATGCCGGTGGACGGACCCACGCGCTGCACGTCGAATACCACGGCCGGTACCTCGGCGTAGTAGGCCAGTCCGAGGAATTCCTGCATCAGCGAGATGCCGGGACCGGATGTGGCCGTGAAGGCGCGCGCGCCATTCCAGTTGGCTCCGATCACCATGCCGATCGAGGCCAGCTCATCCTCGGCCTGGATCATGATGTAGTTCTTGCGGCCGCTGGCCTTGTCGACGCGCAACTTCTCGCAGTAGGCCTTGAACGCATCCATCAGCGAGGTCGACGGCGTGATCGGATACCAGGCCCCGACCGTCGCGCCCGCATACACGCAGCCCAGGGCCGCGGCGCTGTTGCCGTCGATGATGATGTGGCCGCGCGTGGCATCCATCTTCTCCACCCGCAGCGGCAGCGGACAGGGGAAGTTCGCGCGGGCGAAGTCGTAGCCGAGCTGGATGGCCTTCATGTTGGCCGCCAGCAGCTGCGGCTTCTTGGCGTAGGTCTCGCCCAGCAGCGCGCGGATGATCTCCAGGTCCAGCTCGCACAGCGCCGCCAGTGCCCCGGCATAGCAGATGTTTTTCATCAGAATGCGCGTGCGAACGCCGTCGAAATTCTCATTGCACAAGCGCGCCAGCGGCACGCCCAGCACCGTGATGTCATCGCGCTTGAGCAATGCCGGCCGCGGCCAGGTGGAGTCGTACAGCAGATAGCCGCCGGAGCTCACTTCCTGCAGGTCGCGCGCATAGGTTTCGGAATTGAGCGCCAGCATCAGATCGACGCGGCCCTCGCGGGCGCGATGCCCGTCGCGGGTGACGCGGATCTCGTACCAGGTCGGCAGCCCCTGGATGTTGGATGGAAAGTAATTCTTGCCCACCACCGGCACGCCGCTGCGAAAGATGGCCTTCATCAGCAGACCATTGGCGCTGGCCGACCCCGTGCCGTTGACGGTGCCGATCTTGATGACGAAGTCGTTTACGCGATCCTGCGGTTTGCGCTCGGGCATACCGGACTCCCATCAGCGGCCTGCGGCCAGTGAATAGTCGACTTCTGCATGTCCCAGGCGGCGGTGGGACAACGCTCGGCGCACAGGCCGCAGTGCA
>DASXLF010000180.1:0-5149 GCA_036496405.1 Steroidobacteraceae bacterium
TGGGCCACCTACTACCGGGATTGTGAGCCGCTGTGGCCGGAACACTACACTGAGATAGCCGTCGACAAGGACCGCATGCCGATGCGGCCGGATGTGGCGACCTATCAGGCGCTCGATGCGGCGGGGCGGTTGCAGATCGTCGTGGCACGCGATGACGGGCGCATGGTCGGCTATGTGCTCAGCGTGATCCGCCCGCATCTGCACTATGCCGACGTGCTGTGCGGCTATGAGGACGCATACTTCCTGACGCAGTCACGTCGGCGCGGCATGGTCGGCGTGAAGCTGCTGCGCGAGGCGGTGCGATACATGCAGAGCGTCGGCGTGCAGAAGGCGTTCTTTATGACCAAGGTATCGCTGAACATGGGGCCGATCTTCGAGCGCATGGGCTTTACCATGACGGATGTGGTGTACAGCAAGTGGATAGGGAGCGACTGACATGGGCATAGGCGCGGCGGTTGCCGGTTCTGCGGTGCTAAGCGCAGGCACGTCGCTGCTGGGCAGTTCGCAGGCGTCCAGTGCATCGACGAAGGCGGCCAATGAGCAGCTGTCGATGTACAACCAGACGCGCTCGGACCTCAGCCCGTACAACACGGCGGGGCAGAGTGCGACGACCTCGGCGCTGTCGCTGGCGCAGGGCAGCCCGACCGGCGGTGGCCCCGACTATGTGTCGCAGGCGGCGGCGAACATGCCTGGCACGATGTCGCAGAGCGAGCTGGAGCAGACGCCTGGCTACCAGTTCAATCTGTCGCAGGGGCTGAAGGCGACGCAGAGCGCCGCGGCCGCGCGCGGGCTTGGGGTGTCGGGTTCCAGTCTGAAGGGCGCCGCGACCTATGCGACCAACCTCGCCGACAGCACCTACCAGAACCAGTTCAACAACGCGCAGACGCGGTTTACTGATTATACCAACCTGAACACCGCACAGCAAACCAACCTGTCGAACCAGTTCTCGCGGTTGAACAGCCTGTCGACGACCGGCGAGAATGCGGCAGCCGCGACCGGCGTTCAGGGCACCGCAGCGGCCAGCAACTACGGCAACTACACCAATCAGGCCGGCACCGCGACGGCGGCCGGCACCGCGGGGGTCGGCAGTGCGGCGACCAACGCGACGAACAGCTTAGTGAGCTACAACGCGCTCTCCAATTATCTGAAGAACAACAGCAACAGCGGCGGCAGCGGGATGACCACCAATTCTCTCGACTTCTCCGGATACGCGCCATCGCTTACGCCTGGGCAGCAATACACCGGAGGCTTCGTAGCGCCAACATCGGGATCGACCGGGTGAGGACCACACGCCATGTCTGACACGAACGCCCTATCGCGCAACAGCGTGCTGGACCGGATCGCTAACCCCGCTGTGGCGAACCCGGTGGCGGCGATATCGGACGCGGCAAAGACGGCGAGTGCCATCTATGGCGTGCGCTCGCAGCAGGCCAACCAGGCGTGGGGCAACGCGCTGCAGCAGGCGACCGATCGGCAGACCGGCGTGGTGGACTACCAGAAGGCACAGTCTATCGCGGCGCAAGACCCGCAAGCGGCGATGGGCATGGCGACGAACCTGCAGAACGCCTCCAACATCCGCGGCCAGCAAATATCGCAAGGTGTCGCGCGCAACACGGCGGTGAACAATGCCATCATCGGCGCGCTGAATGGTGACGATGCCGGGTTGCACGATCGCGTCGTCAATGGGTTCAACGGCTTGGTCGCCAATGGCGTGATGACACAGGACGAGGCAACCAGATCAGCCCTGCGCCTGCCGGCCGACCCGACGCAACTGCGGGGGCAGCTGCAGCAGATCCAGACCTCGCTGGCACCGCCGGATCTGCAGCAGCAGCAGATTTACGGCAAGCCATTCACGGGGACTGCGCCTGGCGGCGCCACCATCGGCGGCACCACGAACATCCGCACCGGCGTCCCCACTGCGCCACCGCAACCCGGCGTGCTACAGGGCATGACGCCTGCTGAAGCAGCGCAGCCGGTAACGTGGACCGACAAGAACAACGTGATGCAACACACGACGCTGCAGGAATACGGGGCAGCCATCAACAGTGGGAACGCGCGCGGTCCTGCCTACGATGCCAACGGGCGTCCGGTGCAAGGAACCGGCGGGACAGGAGCCGGATCGGGCGGTTCATCGACAGCCCCACCGCCGCCGCCGGCCCACTCTCAAATCCGCAGTCCAGGCGCCTACCAGCCACCTGGCAGCAACGCTACCCCTCCACCGGCGGCTGCGCCCGCTCCGGCGGCTACGGCAACACCAGCGACCCCACAGCCAGCGAGCCTATCCGGCCCCACGTCGGCGACGCTGGCGCAGCAACAGCAGGATCAGGCCCTATACGGCCAGGATACCGCCCAGATGGGCGCCATGAACAAGCGCTCCATAGCCGGCAAAGCGGCCCTTGATGCATTGGAATTGGCACGAAGCGGCCCAGGGACTGGCGGCTTTGCGAGGGCGTATGCATTCGCTCAAGCGCAGGGCATTCCCCTGCCTAACGTCAGCGATCCGAACGCCTACAGCAGCCAGGCCGCCTGGCAGGTTCTGGCTAAAAACCTGCTGCGGTTCGCGCAGGACTCCTCGAAGGGCAGCAACACCGATCTTGGCCTGGAGACGCAGCTGCACTCGAACGCTAACGCCGAAGACATGCTTCCAGCAGCCAACCGCCATGTGGTGATCCAAGATATGGGCGTCCTGCGGCAACAGATGGCGATGGTTAAAGGGCAGGACTCAAGCGGCACCGGTTACCGGGATCGGACCAAGAACTTTCCGACCGACACCGACCGGAATGCGTTCGCATGGGACCTTATGACGCCGTCGGAGCGGCAGAACTATTACGAATCAATCAAGAAAAATCCGGCTGCCCTGGCGAAGTGGAACAAGTCAATGCAGATCGCCAAGGACACCGGCGTGTGGAGCAGTCAGCCATAGATGCCTGACAATTCCAATGACGACTTGTTCGATGCATGGGGCCAGTCGTTCAATGTGGACCCGCAGCTCGCCAAGTCGGTGTTCCAGATGGAGAGCGGCAGCGGTCAAACGAACCCGGCAAATCCCATGGGCATCCAACCTGCCACGGCAGCCGCGGTGGCGAAAAAGATGGGATGGGATCCGAAGCAGGTCAACGTCGCCGACATGGGTTGGGCGGTGCCGATCGCCATGCGCGTCCTGGCCGATGGGCTGAATGCGACGCAATCGGCGGACGGCGCGGTTGGCTACTACAATTCTGGCAGCACCGACCCAAAGAAGTGGAACCAGGGCTATATCTCCTCGATCGGCAAGATTTACCCGAGCGCCACATTGGCGCCATCCCAGGGCACGCAGGACGGTTCCAGCGGTCAGCCGGCCGCGACACAGCCCCCAGCGGCGCAACCCGCTCCAGCGCCCTCCCGGCCGCCGCAGGACGGCAATGCAGCGAGCGGCACCGGCATCGTGGACACTGCGGCCAGCCAGATGGGCCAGACCAGCAGCAGCGTCAGTGGCTTTCTGCGGCAGAACGGGCAGAGCCTCGATCCGACGCGGTTCAACTGGTGCGCCGCCTTCGTCAATGGCGCACTCAATGCCAATGGCATCACAGGGACGGCCGGGGCTGGCAAGAACGTGGCGACCGGCTTTCTGAACTGGGGCACGCCAGTACAGGGCGACCCGCAAGCGGGTGACGTGCTGGTGCAGCCGCGTGGGCATCCCGCGGGCGGCATTGGCGGCCATGTCGGCATCTTCGCCGGCCAGATCGCGGACGGCCAGCATGGCGAGGTCTACTACCTGATGCAAAGCGGCAACTACAACGGCAGGGTGGCGTATAGCTGGGAACCGGCGCAGACCGTGGTGGCACGCCGAGCCCCGCCAGCGGCCACGCAACAGGCGGCGAACTGATGGCACAAGGCGACGATCCCTCAACCTGGTTTCCGATGGGCGGCGGGGATAGCAAGACGTCATCCGCTCCAGCCCCGGCCCCGGCGAGTGATGATCCCTCGACTTGGTTTCCGATGGGGAAGGAGACAGAGGCGACGGACCAGCCGCCGACGAGCGGTCTGTCTGGCGGCTATATCTCGCCCACCGGCGATTACGTTCCGCCGCTAGCCATTCCAGGCGTCACGCCATCAGCGACGGTCCAACCCGTCGCGCCACAGCTGCCGGCGGCCGCCGTGCAACCATCTCAGCCACCGGCAAACGCCTTCTGGGCGCCGGGCGGCCGGGATATCGTCGCCAACAGTGGCTGGCTCGGGCGCAATGTTCTCGCACCAGCCGGGGATATCGTCGGCGACGTTGGCGGCACGGTCGGAACAGCGGTCAAGGGCGCGCAGGGGTTGGTGGCCAATGCACTTGAGCCGGCGGTCGGCACGCTCGCGGCGCGGGACATTGCGGCGCTTCCCGAAGCGTTTCCCTTGGCGGGCCGGGAGCTTGGCGCGCCCAACGCTGCCGCGACGCCGTCGCTGGGCGATGTCAGACAGGGCGTGCGCAATGTGCTGACCGAGCCGTGGCGCAAAGACCCGGTCACCGGCGAGCCCAAGCCGCCGCCCGGCGCGGCGACAGCACCCCAACCGGCTGCCGGCGCCGGTCCGACGACATCGGCCGAAGCGCTGCCAATTGCGACAACTCTGCTTGATAAGGCTCGGGCCTCCGGGGCGGACCTGAGCCCGGATTATGTCAACAAATTCATCGACAAAGTAACCTCAGATGCGGAGCCCGCTGGCCCGGGGACCGCCGCTGTTTCGGGTCCGAATGATCCGGTGGCCGGCATGGTGCAGCGACTTCAGGCGCTAAGGGATCAGCCACTTAACATCAAAGACGTGATGGGCATGGATCAGGAGTTGAATGCACGGCAGCGCGCCGCCATCAAGACAGACCCAGACCTGGCGCGCAGGATAGGCAATCTACAGGACTCACTGCGGGATCAGGTTGACGCCGCCACCCAGGCCGACGTTGGTGGTGGGGCTGATGGTTGGAACGCCTTCAAGGACGGCCGTGCCGCTTATTCCCAATACAAGAAGATGCAAGCTGTGGAAGATATGAAAGAGCGCGCCGACGGCATGCAGAACCCCACGTCCTCCTACAAGACGGCAGTGAACAACTTCGCCAACGGCCCCAAGGCGCGCGGCTGGTCGGACGACGAGATCGCATCACTCAAGGATAGCGCTGATCGCGGAGTTATTGGCG
>DASXLF010000181.1:0-6478 GCA_036496405.1 Steroidobacteraceae bacterium
AGTGCCGCCCGCACGGCCGCAGCCGGGTCCAGCACGTCGAGATCCAATCGCATCTTGCCGAAGCGTATGCCGGCGAAATCCAGCAGATCGGCGATCAGGTGCGACTGTAGACGCGAATTGCGTTCGATCGCCTCCAGTCCCTGCATGATGAGCGGCGTGGTATCCGGTGTCCGGCTCAGCACCTTGGACCAGCCCAGAATGGCATTCAGTGGATTGCGCAACTCGTGCGAGAGCATGGCCAGGAATTCATCCTTGAGCTGATTGCTGCGCTCGGCCTCGGCACGCGCGGCGCGTTCGCCTTCCAGCAGTCGCTCGCGCTCGCCCTCCGAGCGACGCCGTTCGGTAACGTCGGTGGCAATTGCGATGCGCGAGCCACTGGCGGTCTCGCTGGCGACGCGCCACTCGACGTCGGCCAGCGTGCCGTCGGGTCGCAGCACCGATAGCGTGCGCTCCCATTGCCCGTTCCGGTCCAGCTGATCGTGCAGATCGTCGAGTTCCGCGGCCTGTCCCGGCGCCAGCAGGCTCTCGAGGGATGCGCCCAGCAGCTCACCGCGCGCGCGCCCCGCCAGAATGCAGAATGCCGGGTTCACGTCGCGGCACATCAAAGCGGAATCGAGCAAAGCAATGCCGCCGGAAGCCAATTCAAAGACCTTGCGAAAGCGTGCGTCCGCGGCACGCTTGACCACGTCGGCCTGTCGCGCGAACAACAGCGCCCGCACCGTTGCCACCAGTACCGCCGGGTCCGTCGGGTGAGTGAGATAGCTGTCGGCTCCGGCCGCCAGCCCCTGTGACATGTCGGCGCTCTCCATGAACGTTGCCGAGAGATGCACGATGGGCAGATAGGCCGTGCCACTGCGGGCCCGAAGCTGGCGGCAAACCTCGAAACCATCGATGTCCGGCAGATTGACGTCGAGGACCAGCAGACCGATTTCCTCGGCGAGGGCCAGGGCTTTGCCGCCGTTGTCGGCTTCGATGACATCGAAGCCGGCCGCCCGCAGCACCCGCGAAGTCGCGTACAGCGATGCCGGGTTGTCATCGACCACCAGGATCCGCTGACGTTCGACCTGCGCCGGAAGCAACTGACTCATGCGATGCCTTCCTGGGCGGTCTGGCGATACTGGATCGGAATACTGACCCAGAAGCGCGAGCCCTTGCCCAGCTCACTGTCCGCGCCCACCCGTCCACCCAGGAGTTCCGCGAACTTTCGCGCCAGCGACAGTCCCAGGCCGGTGCCGCGCAAACGCCGTTGCAGCCGCGTGTCGATCTGCACGAAATCGGAAAATAGTGTCGGCAGGTGCTCCGCGGCGATGCCGATACCGGTGTCGCTGACGGCAAATTCCACATCACCCTGCGCGGTCAGCTGGGCACTCACGCGCACTTCGCCCTGGCTGGTGAATTTCAGTGCATTGGAGATGTAGTTGCGCAAAATCTGCGACACTTTTTTGTCATCGGTATACAGCCGCGGAAGGGTTTCGGGTTCATCAAACACCAGCGCCACCGAAGAGGAGGCGACGATCGGTTTGAACATTCCGCGCAGAGCGGAAAACAGGTCCACCATCTCGAACCACTCCGGCGAGATGGTGATGCGCCCGGCCTCGACTTTTGCGAGATCGAGCAGATCATCCACCATCTCGCTCAATTCGAGCACCGAACTGCGCACGAATTCCACCTGCCGCACCTGTTCGGCGGTCAAGGGGCCATCCATGCGCGAGAGCAGGATGGTGGTCAGGCTGGTGATCGAGGTCAGGGGGGTACGAAATTCATGACTCATGTAGGAAAGAAAACGGCTCTTGAGATCAAGCGCCTGACGCAGCTCCGCAGCTTTGTCATCTAGTTCGGCGTACAAGGCCACCACACCCCTGTTGGTTTCTTCCAGCTCCGAGCGCAACGATGCGATGTCGTTGTCGCGCTCACTGAGTAACTGCTGAAGTTCCGGGCACATCAGTCGACCACCAGGACGGTCGCGTCATCGCGGCTGCGCGCATGGTCACGATACAAGACCCCGGCAACGATCGCGGGGTGCCGCTGCAGCAGGCCTGGGCGGCCGGCCAGGTCCCAGCGCGCCGAAATGCCGTCGGAGTGCATGATCAACAACGCCCCCACCCCACGCCGATATTCAAATTGCCGCATCTTGGTCGCACGTACGCCCAGGGTGCCGTCATGCGATACCAAGCCTTGGGAAGTTTCGGTCGACACCAGCGCACTATATATATTGCCGACCCCGGCATATGACGTTGCCCCGCCGCGCTCGATGCGGGCACACGCCGCCGCGCAGCCCCGCGTGCCCTGGCTGGCACGGTGCAGGCGCTCCATGAGGATGCGCGGCAGTTCGAACGGGGTCTCGCCGAACGCCGTGGTTGCCGCTCGAGCCGCTTCGGCCGCGGCGCCGCCATGACCCAGCCCATCGGCGAGCAGGGCGGCACTGACGTTTTCACCGATGGCCAGACGCCAGGCATCGCCGCATTCCACCTCGCCGGCGACCGGCACGCTGATGGCGCCAAAGCGCGCCGCAACGCTGCCACCGATACGCGCCATGACGACGGCGCCCTGTCCGGCGATCGAGTAGATGTCGAATTCCTGGGCCAGGCGGCGCACGGCGCCGAGGCCGTTACCGGCAGTGCCGCCGGTGGAATAACCGTCCACCAGGCAACGCTCCACATTCTCCATGCCGCGTCCGCGATCGACGGCAATGAGTTCGATGACGTGCGCGCCGTTCGCCGCGATGGGTTGGACGAACAGTTCGCCACCGCCGCCGTGGCGGCGCAGATTGGTGGCCAGTTCGGTGGCCGCGATTCCCACGCGTCCGGCAGCGGCGGCATCCAGGCCGTGCACTTGAGCCAGGTGCACCGCCTGTCGGCGCGCCTCGCCGATTCTGGTCTCGTCATCAATGACGTGCCGGCTCTGGATTGACATGCCATGCACCTCCACGCCTATTTCCAGCGCGCGATGCTCACGCGAGTGCCTGCGCCCGGGCGCGAGTCGATTTCGAATTCGTTGACCAGCCGTCGCGCTCCGGACAATCCCATGCCCAATCCGTGGCCGGAACTCCAGCCATCGCTCATCGCCAATTCCAAATTCGCGATACCCGGACCCTTGTCGCTGAACGTAAGCTTGAGACCGTGCCGGGCGCCTTCGTTGAGCAACTGCCACTGCATGTCGCCGCCACCGCCGTAGATCAGCGCATTGCGCGCCAGCTCACTGGCTGCGGTCACGATTTTGGTCTGATCCACCAGCGAAAATTGCAGGGCCTGCGCCATGCGCCGCACCAGCTGACGCGCGAGCACGATATCGTGCTCGGATCGCAGCGGCGCCTCACCTGAAGTCTGAGCTGTTGCCATTCAAGTCTGACATTCTGCGGCGAAGCAGCGTCATGCCGCGCTCGACATTGAGCGCCGTGGCGAGGCCCGGCAGCGACAGCCCCAGCTCCACCAGCGTAATGGCCACGGCGGGCTGCATGCCCACCAGTACCGTGGCGCAGTCCAGGATCCGGCCCATTCCGGAAATATCCGTGAGCATGCGACCGATGAATGAATCCACCATTTCCAGCGCCGATATGTCGATTAATACCCCTTTGGAGGCATTGCGCTCGATCGCTGCCGTGAGATCATCCTGCAGCTGCAGCGCCAGTTTGTCGTGCATATCCACCTGAATGGTGACCAGCAGAAAGTCACCCATCCGCAGAACCGGTATGCGTTCCATGCCGTCTTCAGCGCGTAACCGTGTAGCCGGTGCGCTTAAGCGCCAGGGCCAGCGCATCGGCGAGATTCGCCTTGGTCACCACGCCCTGCAGTTCCACTCCCAGATGCACGATGGTCTGCGCGATCTGCGGGCGAATGCCGCTGATGATGCACTCGGCGCCCATCAGCCGCAGTGCGGTCACCGTCTTGAGCAGATGCTGCGCCACCAGGGTGTCGACGGTGGGAACGCCGGTGATGTCGATGATGGCGATTTCCGAACCGGTCTCGACGATGCGCTGCAGCAGTGATTCCATGACGATCTGGGTGCGCGCGGAATCGAGCGTGCCGATCATGGGCAGTGCCAGCACCCCATCCCACAGCTTCACCACCGGTGTCGACAGTTCCAGCATTTCCTGCTGCTGGCGATTGATCAGGTCTTCGCGCGCGCGCTGGAAAGTGGAAACGGTGTGCAGACCCAATGCGTCCAGCAACTCGGTTGCCGTCCAGACTTCGTCGGCCAGAGCCTGGGCGTCACTGCCGGCCTCGGCGCGCAGCGCGTCGAACAATGGGCGCTTGAACGAGAAAATGAAGCTGGCCGTTTCCGCCGAAGAGAATCCCTGGCGAACCCGTGACCGGGACAGCCCCTCGAGAAATTCCGTCAGCGGCTTGGAATCGGGCGAGCTCAGATCCGCGGGATTCTTTGCCTGCGCCGCGACCGCCAGCAATTGCAGGAATTGCTGGCTTTGCTGTTCCAGCTCTTCCTTGGGAATACGGCCGTGAACGGAGGTATTGCTGACTGTCGCGAGATTCTTGAGCCATTGGGTATGCAGTTCGCCGACGCGCTTCTTCAGCACACGCGCGATGATGCCGGTGGACGCCATTTTCCGTTTCCTCCGCTAAGCCATTGCCATTGCAGAACCATTCACGGCGCCGGGGACTCGGCGGCCGGCCCGGGCGCAGGACAGAAAATCAGGTGGATCGACAGCGACGCGAGTATTCGCCCTTACTCCGCATATCCTCACGGTAGTCTCGGGCCATGAACTCGTAAATTTTACCGCCGCGATTATAACAGCTGGCCTAGCGACGTGCGCCCGACGAGGAGGAGGAGGAGGAGGAATCAAACCCGCCCCCCGATGACGACGATGAATCCGAGGCATCAAATCCCCCGGAAGAGGAGGATGACCCCATAGGCGGATTGCCGCGCACCGGTGGGGCCGGATTGGCGGGATTGACGCCGGGAGCGGTCGGTGCACCCGGCGCACCTGGCGCCGTCGGCGCTCCCGGTGCGGTCGCTGCACCCGGCGCGCCCGGCGCGCCCGGCGCAGCCGGTGCTCCTGGTGCAGGTGCGCCCATGTGCGATTGTGCCGAGGCACTGCGAGCGCTTAGGCCCACTACTCCAACCAGCAGAGTGCCTAAGGCCAACGATGAGATGATGAGTCGCTTGAGAGGCATGGTGTGCGCTCCGTATAGTTGCTACCGCGTTCAGATTCTCTGTCGTTGCGAACGCGCAGAAAAATCGGCCAGCAGCTGCTCGACCCGCTCTGGCGGCGCGGGTTTGGACAGATGCAGGTCAAAACCGGCGGCGGCCGAGGCCTCGCGATCGCGCCGCTGGTCCCAGCCGCTGATGGCGAGCAGCAAGCTCTGCTTGCCCCATTCCTGTTGCCGCACGCCGCGCGCCACCTCGTAACCGGAGAGTTCGGGCATGCCGATATCGAGGATCAGTGCGTCGGGCCGCTCGCGCAGCGCGAGGCTCAGAGCGTCGGCGCCCGAATGCGCCAGTAGTACACTGTAACCGGCAATGGATAACAGCATCCCAAGCGATTCCGCGGCATCGCGATTGTCATCGGCGACCAGCACCTTGACGGCAGGCACTAGAGACTCGTCCCCAATCGCATGGTCTCCCCCTTGATGGCGCAGCCAGTGTTTCGAACTTCTGGCACCTGCGCAATCAGCGTCCTCCGACATGCCATGGCCTGATTTTCGCGCACAATAGCCAAATACCGGCGCAGACAAGAGGGATCGCAGTGCCCACCGGCAAGTTGTCGCCCTACCGCGCGAAGCGCGATTTCCGTCAGACGGCCGAGCCCAAGGGCTCGCGTTCGCCGCCCCGCTCACAACGCCTGCGCTTCGTGATTCAAAAGCACGCCGCGCGCCGGCTGCACTACGATCTTCGGCTCGAGCTGGGCGGGGTATTCAAATCCTGGGCAGTGACGCGCGGACCGTCGCTGAATCCGGCTGATAAACGGCTCGCCGTCGAAGTGGAAGATCACCCGCTCGAATATGGAGATTTCGAGGGCACCATCCCGCAGGGACAATACGGTGGCGGCACGGTGCAGTTGTGGGATCGCGGCTATTGGCAACCATTGCCGGGCACGACGCCGCAAGCGGCGCTCAAGGCGGGGCAGCTCAAATTCACGCTCGATGGTGAACGGCTGCATGGCAGCTGGGTGCTGGTGCGCATACGCAATGACCGCGGCTCGGGCAAGCGCACCAACTGGCTGCTGATCAAGCACCGCGACGAGGCCGCTGATCCCGCGGGCGCTAATGCCTTGCTCGAGGAGGATCGCTCGGTGGCTTCCGGGCGCAGCATGGCGACGATTGCGGCCGGTCGCGGCAAAGCCCCCAAGCCATTCATGCAGGCTGGTGGCCGAGCCGCCAAAGCCGATGCCATCTGGCACTCGAATCGGGATTCCTCGGAACCCATGCCGCGATTCATCGAGCCGCAATTGTGCACGTTGGTGGAGCGGCCGCCGGCCGCAGCGGGATGGGTGCATGAAATCAAGCTCGATGGTTATCGCCTG
>DASXLF010000182.1:0-1932 GCA_036496405.1 Steroidobacteraceae bacterium
CGCGCCGATTGCCCCGCCCACCAGCGCACCTCTCCCGGCATTGCGGCTGACAGCGGCGCCGATTCCGGCACCCAAAATTCCGCCGATCAATGCGCCGGCGGCGGTATTGTTGGCCTGACTGACGCAATTCCGCGCCGCCCATTGGGAATAGGCTTGGGCATAGGCTTCATCCTGCTGTTGAGCCTGGTCGTCATAGTCCCCGCCCTGCTCATAGCCCTGCGGCGGTTCGGCGTACTGCCCCTGCGGTGGGGCCACATCCGATGGATAGTTCTGCGCCTCGGCGGGCAGGACCGCCGTCGAGGCCATCAACCCGGCGGCGCAGGCCGCAACGGCTGCTTTCAATTTTCTGTTCATCATATGAGTTCCCTTTCCCCCAGAAGTGCGCTGACTTTCCGGGCTCGGCGACAAACACGCTAACGCGCCCCGTATTGAATCCATCCCGCAGCGATTCGGCAATCCCCTCATTTGTGGTCGTTATGCGACAGCGGCGGCTTTGCGGGCGCGATGGGCGATGATGGCGAAGGGAATGCACACCAGCCCGAGCCCGAGCGCAACCAATCCGCCAGTGTAATCGGCCGTGGTGAACAGCACGACCAGCCCGCCATCCACCAGCACGGGAATCAGCGGTAGCACCGGATAGCCGATGGCACGGAATGGCCGCGGCAGCTGTGGCTCCTTCATTCGCAGCACCCAATACGCGATGTCGACCAGAAATCCGCTCGCCGCGTTCAATGTGGCGATGAGGCCGAACACCAGCGCGAAGGTGCCGCTGGCCGCGAGCGCCAGCGTGCCTGCGGCGGTCATCACGTATGCCACCGTGGGGCTGCCGCCGGTGTTCACGCGGGTGATGGCGTTGGGCAGCAGACTGTCTCGGGCGAGCGCAAACAGAACGCGGGGCGCCGCCATGATGCAGGCGTTGGAACAGCTGGCGACGGTGATCAGTGCGGTGAGCGCGAACAGCATCGCGGGAATGCCGCCACCAATCTGTTTGAGCACCACAGAAAAGGGCAAGGGCGACGCGGCGACGCCGGCAGGCGAGAGGGCATGCAGCAGTGCCCAATTCACGCCGAGATAGAGTACGGCTGTCAGAGCTATTCCGATAAACAGCGCGCGGGGGATGCTCTTCTCCGGCGCTTCATTTTCGGCCGCGAAGTAGAGCGGCGTGTTCCAGCCGGCATAGGCGCCCATGATCAGCTGATAGGCGAGAATGAGGTTGGCCCACTGGAACGCCACCGGCGATGACAGCACCGTTTTCGGTTCTTCGGGCGCGACGATGAACACGGCCACGAGAATGAACACGAGCAGCATAGCCGCTTTGACGAAGCTCGTCAGCTCCTGCACCGCGCGACCTTCGCGCAAGCCGGTGATGTTCGCCGCGTACAACGCGATCTGCAGCGACAGCGCGACCGCAATCTTGTGCGTTGCCGCCGCGGGCACGAGCAGCGGCAGAAACTCGGCGAACGACACCGAGGCCGCTGCGGCACCGGCCATGTTGGCCAGCCAGTCGGTCCAGCCAACCACGAGGCCAAACACATCGCCCATGGCACGGCGCACATAATTGTAGCCGCCACCGGTGCGCGGCAGCGCCGTGCCGAGCTCGGCGTTGAGATTGGCCGCGAGCCACACCTGAACCGCGCCCAACGCCCACAGGCCAAGGATCAGCGCAATGCCGGGCACCTCACCGGCAATGACGCTGGGCGCGCGCAGGATGCCGGAGCCGATGATCTGGCCGACGGCAACGGCCACGCCGAACGTCACGCCGAGAATTTTGAGAAGATGGCCGCGCGCCGGTGCGGCGGCGGTCGCGGCAATGCTGCTCATGTGCCCTGCCCTTCGGCTAGCATTGGTGATGGAGAACGGGGGAAAAGAAAAGGCCCGGCAGGATACAGCGCGATGTAGATGAGTGTGGTGAGCGCGGACAGATCGAGCACA
>DASXLF010000183.1:0-1851 GCA_036496405.1 Steroidobacteraceae bacterium
GTGTGCTGGGGCTTTGCGATCACCGACTTCGTATGGTGGATCGGCATCGGCCATGCCGGCACGCTAATCTCGGCGATTCTGCTGTTGCTCCATCAAAAGTGGCGCACTTCGATCAATCGCATTGCCGAGGCCATGACCATCTTCGCGCTGTGCTGCGCGGGCTTGTTTCCGTTGTTGCACCTGGGGCGTCCCTGGTTCGCCTACTGGCTGCTCCCCTACCCCAACACCATGCAGCTTTGGCCGCAGTTTCGCAGCGCGCTGGTGTGGGACGTATTTGCCGTGAGCACCTACTTCCTGGTGTCGCTGTTGTTCTGGTACATGGGCATGGTCCCCGACCTGGCTACGCTGCGCGACCGCTCGACCTCGCGGCTGGGGCAAATCGCCTATGGCTTCCTGGCGCTGGGGTGGCGCAACTCGGCGCGGCACTGGCATCGCTTCAATTCCGCCTACTTGCTGTTGGGCGGGCTGGCCACGCCGCTGGTGGTTTCAGTCCACTCGGTCGTCTCGTCCGACTTTGCCATGTCGGTGGCGCCGGGCTGGCACGAGACCGTCTTCCCTCCCTACTTCGTGGCCGGCGCCATTTTCTCGGGCTTTGCCATGGTGCTGGTGCTGTGCATTCCGCTGCGCCACATTTATGCGCTGCAAGATCTGATCACGACCGACCATCTGGCCGTGATGGGCAAGGTGCTGTTGGCCACCAGCCTGCTGACCTCGTACGGCTACCTGAGCGAGCAGTTCCTGTCCTGGTATGGCCACGAGCACGCGGAGCGCTCGCTGTATACCGACCGCCTGATCGGCGATTACGCGCCGCTGGCCTGGACGGTGTTTGCCTGCAACAGCGTGGTGCCGCAGGTGCTGTGGATTCCGGCGCTGCGGCGGCGCGAGGCCGTGCTGTTCGTCGTTTCGCTGGCCGTGCTGGTGGGAATGTGGCTCGAGCGGTTCGTGATCATCGCCACCACGCTGCACCACGACTATCTGCCTTCGGCCTGGGGCTTGTTCCAGCCGACGATTTACGACTACCTGACGTTCTTCGGCTCGATCGGCCTGTTTTTGGCCACGTTCCTGCTGTTCACGCGGCTGCTGCCGATGCTCTCAATGTCGGAACTGCGAGCCTCGCTTCCAGGGTCGCGCGGGCACGAGGAGGGACGATGAGCGCGCCGGTGAGCCTGCACGGATTGATGATCGAGTTTACCTTGCCCGACGAGGTGCTCGCGGCCACGCGGCGAGCCTGGGAGGCCGGCTATCGCGACATGGACGCCTACACGCCTTATCCGGTCGAAGGGCTGGCGACGGCGTTGGGATTGAAGCACAGCCGCATCCCGTCGCTGGTGTTTTGCGGCGCGCTGGCCGGCGGCGGCGTGGGGTTCTTGATGCAGTACTACACGATGGCCGTCGACTACCCGTTCAACTCCGGCGGCCGGCCGCTCAACAGTTGGCCGGCGTTCATTCCGATCACCTTCGAGCTGCTGGTGCTGGTCAGCTCGCTGTCGGCGTTTCTGGGCATGCTCTTTCTCAACGGCTTGCCGATGCCCAACCACCCGGTGTTTAGCGTGCCGGGCTTCGAGCGCGCCAGCCAGGACCGCTTCTTCCTGTGCATTGAGGCCACCGATGCACGTTTCGACCTGGCAGCCACGCGGGCCTTTTTGAGCCAACTGGTGCCTGACGGCCGGGTGATGGAGGTGGCCAAGGAGCGGCTGGTCGAGCCGGAAGAACCGCCAGCGGACGCCACCGCGGCGCTCGTGCCCGAGCCGCGCGTGCCGACGACCCAATCGGGAGATCGTTGACCATGCCGCAAGCGCTGACAAAACCTATGCATCGACTCGCCTGGCTGGCGCTCGCGGCGCTGGCGGT
>DASXLF010000184.1:0-1679 GCA_036496405.1 Steroidobacteraceae bacterium
TCGATGATGTTGGAGACAGCGTCATAGATCTGGCCAGGGGTGCGGGTGGCGGAGGTCAGCGCCAGGATGATCACCGGTTGGCTGGCCGGGTTGACCTTGCGGTAGGTGGGATTGCTGCGCAGGCTGGTGGGAAGATCGGCGCGCGCCGCATTGATTGCCGCCTGCACATCGCGCGCGGCGCCATCGATATCGCGGTCGAGACCGAATTGCAGGGTGATGCGCGTGCTGCCCACGCTGCTGGAGGAGGTCATCTCAGTCACATCGGCGATCTGACCCAGATGGCGCTCCAGCGGCGTGGCCACGCTGCTTGCCATTACCTCGGGACTGGCGCCCGGCAAGGTTGCCTGCACCGAGATCGTCGGGAAATCGACCTGGGGCAGGGGGGCGACCGGCAACAGGAAAAAGGCGACGCCACCGGCGAGCGCAATGCCAAGGGTCAGCAGCGTTGTCGCCACGGGGCGGCGGATAAAGGATTCCGAGAAGTTCATGCTGGATTGCCAGGGGCAGACGGGGCTGCGCCCGACGGCGCAGGCGCAGGCGGGGCCGGCGGGTTTGCATCCGAGCCTTCATCACCGCCGAAGCGCCGGCGCAGCCGCTGTGCCGCCTGGTCGAAGGCGAGATAGATCACCGGCGTGGTGAAAAGGGTGAGGACCTGGCTGACGATGAGGCCACCGACGATGGCGATGCCCAGAGGATGGCGCAGCTCCGATCCCGTGCCGGTTCCCAGCATCAACGGCAAGGCCCCGAGAATCGCGGCCATGGTGGTCATCAGGATGGGGCGCAGCCGCAGCAGGCAAGCCTGGTGGATCGCCTCACGCGGTTCCTTGCCCTCGTTGCGTTCGGCATCGAGTGCGAAGTCGATCATCATGATCGCGTTCTTCTTGACGATGCCGATCAGCAGCACGATGCCGATGATGGCGATGATGTCGAGATCGTGACCGGAGATCAGCAGCGCCAGGAGGGCGCCGATGCCCGCCGACGGCAGTGTCGAGAGGATCGTCACCGGATGGACGAAACTCTCATACAGCACGCCCAGCACGATATAGACGGTGATCACCGCCGCCAGAATCAGGAACAGCTCGTTCTTCAGCGAAGATTGGAAGCTGAGAGCAGCGCCCTGGAAGCTGGTGAGGATGCTGCCGGGCATCTTGATATCTTTTTCCACTTTCGTGACGGCGTCGACGGCCGCTCCCAACGAAGCGCCGGGCGCCAGGTTGAACGAGACGGTAGTGGCGGGAAACTGGCCCAGATGACTGATCTGCAGCGGTGCCGTCTGCTGGGTGACCGTGGCGATGGCCGAGAGCGGCACCTGCCCGGTGGTCGAGCCGGCCGCCGGCAGATAGAGCGCGTTCAGCGAATCCAGCGAATGCTGGAGCGAGGGCGTGACCTCCAGGATGATGCGGTACTGGTTCGATTGCGTGAAGATCGTCGAGACGATGCGCTGGCCGAAGGCATCGTAGAGCGCATTATCCACCGTCGCCGGGGTGATGCCGAAGCGCCCGGCCGTGTCGCGGTCGACAGTGATATAGGCCGATAGCCCGTTCTGCTGCAGGTCGCTCGCAACATCCTGGAGCTCCGGCTGTTCGCCCAGGGCCGTGACCAGCTTCGCGGTCCATGTCGCGAGCTCGTCCGGATTGGCATCCTCCAGCACAAACTGATACTGCGTGCGGCTGACGCTG
>DASXLF010000185.1:0-6015 GCA_036496405.1 Steroidobacteraceae bacterium
CCTGGCCGGCGCATCCCGCATGGATAAGCCAGTTCCTCAAGGTGCTGGGGACGCGCATCGAGACCTGATCCGAATCCGCAGGTGGCGCTCCAGTCTCAAGTCGCGTCACCTGCCACGCCACAGGAGAAGTCTCATGTGCGAAGTTTTCATCAGCGCCGATCCCCAGAGCTACGACAGCCGAACGCGGTCGGTCCGGCTGCATGGCGTTGTCACCAGCATCCGGCTCGAAAACCTCTTCTGGCAAGTGCTGGAAGAGATCGCAGCGCGCGACGACATGGGCGTCGTGCAACTGATCGAGAAGCTCTACGACGAACTGGTCGCGGCACGCGGCGAAGTCGGCAACTTCGCGTCCTTCCTTCGCGTCAGCGCGTTGCGCTATGAAGCGATGGTCGCGCAAGGGCGCATCCCGGCAGACACATCGGTCGCGATCCGGTCGCTCGACGCCCAGGCGGTCCTGCATGCCATGCCCGCGGGCTGGGTGCGTGCCGCGCGAAGCAGCAGCGCCGTGCTTTGACCCGGCCTGGACAGCGCCCTCAGAGCAACTCTTTGAGGCGAGCCCTCAAGCGGCTGATGGCTTGGCTGTGCAACTGGCAGACGCGGCTCTGGCTCACCTCGAGGATCGCGCCGATCTCGCGCAAGTTGAGTTCTTCCTCGTAATAGAGATTCAGCAGCAACTGGTCGCGCTCGGGCAGTGCAGAGATGGCCTCCACGAGCTGGTGGCGAAATCCGCTTTCGAGCAATTGCTCCAGCGGGTCGTCGCTGTCGCGCTGCCCTCGGCGAGCGCCCTGCGCATGCAGGTCGATGAAAGGGTTCTCTGTATCGCCCTTCGCGAAGTCTTCGACGTAGAGCAACTGGCAGCCCTGAATCTCCTGCAGCAGCGACTGGTAGGCCTCCAGGTCGATCTTCAACTCCCGTGCGATCTCGCCCTCGGTAGGCGGCCGGCCGAGCCGATGCTCCAACGCCTGGATGGCCTTCTCGACGCCGCGCGCCGATTGGCGCAGGCCCCGCGATCCCCAGTCGCTGGCGCGCAGTTCGTCGAGCATGGCCCCTCGGATGCGCTGGCTGACGAAAGTCTCGAACTGCGCCCCCTTGTTGTCCTGGTAGCGGGACGACGCATCGAGCAGACCGATCATGCCGGCCTGAATGAGGTCGTCGAGTTCGACGCTGGCGGGCAGCTTGGCGATCATCTGCAGCGCGATGCGGCGCACAAGCGGCTGGTGCTGCTCCAGCAGATGGGACTTCTCGATGGTTCCCTGGGCGGTGTACACGTCCGATCCTTGTTCCGTTGTTCAGGTTTCGCTGTTCAGGCGACGGCTGCGCGCGTCGCGCGGAGCGCACCGGCAGCCGGCCTTGCCATGCGGCGTTCGCGCGTGGATGCCTCCTGCATGCGCCATGGCCAGAGACTCATGTCGCCGGCAACGCGCCGGAAGTCCACCGCAGCCGGGCTCGCGGCAAAGGCCTCCACCACCGTCTGGCCCAGCCGCCGTGCATCGGCGAGGTGCGCATCGGCGCGAACCCAACCGGCGGGCTCCAGCGATACCGCGAGGTAGCGGCTGCCGGTGTTGGCCAGGTTGCCCATGACCGTACGCGCCTCGTCGGGGCTCGATGCGCCATTCACCAGAAAGCGCAACTGCTTCAGGCCATGCGCGTAGTGCAGCCTCTTGATGCCCGCATACGCCGTAGTGACGGAAGCGGCGTTGGGTTGGAGCACGAGCACCAGTTCGTCCGCGCGCTGCACCAGCGTCGACAGCCGTCCCTCGTCGTCGAATGCCGCATCGATCAGGACCACGCCACCGCGACAGAGTGTGCGCGGGTCGATCCGGGAATGACTCATGTCGATCGGCGCGGGGAGCACGTCGACGCCGCAGGCCGCGCGAGCCGCCGCACCGGCACAGGTCAGCCGACGCTCGGCCACGTCGGCCAGCACGCCGGGTGGATCGACCGCCCACAGGGCGCCGATGGAATCCGCAGCCGGACGGTGTTCATCGATCAGCAGCACGTCCTTGCCCT
Source organism: Steroidobacteraceae bacterium (assembly GCA_036496405.1). Classification (GTDB taxonomy): domain Bacteria; phylum Pseudomonadota; class Gammaproteobacteria; order Steroidobacterales; family Steroidobacteraceae; genus FEN-1191. Next base: position 2,011 of record DASXLF010000185.1, read on the forward strand.
GATGCACCAGGGCCGCGCCCAGGTTCATGGCCGCCGTCGTGGCACCGTCGCCGCGACGCATGCCCGCAACGGCAATGACACGCGTGGGCGTGTTCGACAAGAGACGGCGCAGCCCGTCCGCCTGATCTGTCACCAGCTTGGTCAAGCAGCGCTCCTCAATTTTGCTTCTCCCCGGCCCTGGGTTGCTGGGTCGGCGCGGTGGATTCAGTGCCCAGTGCCTCCAGCAGCAGAAAGAGCTTGCTCACGCCCACGTACAACGCGTTGCCGGTGAGAGGCCGGCTCGATCGCACGGGACGTCCGGTCAACTGGTTGAGCAGCCCGCGCGTGCGGTCGGCCCATTCGCCGCTCGCGTGCAGCAGACGCCAGACCGTCGTGCTGACCTGGCCGGCGATCAGCAGCCGCTTCATCATGTCGGGGTCGCCCAGTTCGCCGATGCCGCCTACCAGTTGCACGCCCTGGCGGAGCAGGCGGAAGCACGGATCCGCATCGGCGGCCCATGCGTGCCATTGCGCGAGTTGCCGCGCCGGAACCTGCATGCCGACGTTCGTCAGCACGTAGCTCTGCGCAATGATCCTGTGCCCGTGTGCGTCGGTCAGGCGCGTCACCACGCAGCGCAGCGTCGGCGGCGCGTACTTGTCCGGGCCTACGCGAAGCTGCACTTCCGCATGGGCTTCGCACTGCATCGCGGCCTTGCCACGGAACATGACCACCCTCGCCTCGCCGAACGCGTATTCGACGCGCGCCAGCGTGCTCGACGCACCGGTCTGCGGATCGATCACACCGGTGGAACCCGGTGCGCGCGCGAGCCATTTCTGTCCTTGCGCCTGCCATTCGGCGATGAGCTCCACGGCGGGTAGCCGGGGCAGCATGTGCACGACCAACTTGCCGAGATCCTGCTGGCGCAGCCATTGCACTTGCCGCGTACCGGGCTTGCGTCGCGCGTCTGCGCCGCCCCGGACGGCCGCCGTCGCCAGCCATTGGTTCGGCGCCGAAAGCGGCTGGCCGCTGCGGTCCGAGAGCAGGAGACTGCTCTGGCACTCGTAGGCGTCGCCGCCTTCGTTCGAGCGGAGGCCGACCTGTCCGCTCAACGCGAGCACATGCTGGTCGCAGCCGCCCGCGACCTCGCCGCGGGCGTGCGCCATCAGATCCTGCAACACGGACTTGTGGCCGATGTTCTCGTCGCCCGCGTTGCGCCAGAATCGGCGCGCAGCCTCGAAGCCGATCGGTGCGCCCGCGAGCGCGCCGGCCACAGTCGCCAATTCCTGCGCGTCGTGTGCCATGGCACGAATGAGGTTCTGGTACTGCACGCGGAGCCGGTCAGCCTCCGCCCGCGCCTGCACGACCTGTGCCGAAGGCACAGCGCCCGAAGGCTCGTCCTGCATGTCGATCTCCGCGGGCACGAACAACGGGTTGTGGCGGCGAGGCTGGAACACGCTGTCCACCAGTTGCGCGCGATCAGCGGGCATCAGGTTTTCCGGCACCTTTTGGCCGCTGGAGATGTAGTGCACCGGCAGCCGATGGCGGATCACGGTGTCGATGAGCGCGCCGGGATGCGTGGCCTCGTCGACCTTGGTGAAGATGCAGCCCGCCAGTTCGTTGCCGCCGCCGTGGCGATAGGCATGCACCACTTCGTTGAGCGTGTCGCCGTGGCTTGTCGCATTCAACAGCAGCAGCCGCTTGACCGGGCGATGGCTGTTGCACAGCATCGCGATCTGGTCCGAGACGGCGCGGTCGCGCTGGCTCATGCCGACCGTGTCGATGAGCACCATGTGCTTGTCGCGCAGATCCTGCAGCACCAGGTGCAAGTCGCCGGCATCCTTCACGCCGTACACCGGCACATTGAGAATCTGACCGTAGATGCGCAGTTGCTCGTAGGCGCCGATCCGGTAGCTGTCGGTGGTGACCAGCGCGAGCTTGTCGGCGCCGAAGCGCATCACGCAGCGTGCCGCCAGCTTGGCCGTCGTCGTGGTCTTGCCGACGCCGGTGGGCCCCATCAGCGCATAGACGCCGCCTTGCGCCAACAGGGCATCCTCATCCTCGAACACGGGCACCGCGCGAATCAACTCGGCACGTGCGAAGGTCATGCCTTGCGCGTAGGTCTGGCCCGTGGGCAGCTTCTCCAGCATGGCCTTCGACAGCCGTGCGCTGAAGCCGGCGCCGAGCAGCGTGCGCAGCAGGCGGCCGCGCACCGGGTCCTGGCGCTGCTTGTCGTTCCAAACGACGCTCGCAAGCTGCTCTTCGAGCATGCCGCGCATCGAATGCAGTTCGTTGAGAACGACGTCGGTGTGGACAGTGGCAGGTTGCGGTTCGGACTTCGCCGTCGCCGCAGTCACGGCGGAGGCAACGGCCGTGATCGGCGCAACCGACTGAGCTGGCATGTCGGGCACGACAGGCACCGGCGCCTTCGCGGCCACCATGGGCGCCACGCTTTCAAGCGCCTGCGTGACTTCGCCTTCGGCCATGGCCACGATCTCGACGCCGTCGGGCAACGCACGGTTGCTCAGCACGATGGCCTCGGCGCCGAGGGCTTCGCGCACCAGGCGCAATGCTTCGCGACTGGTCGCGGCAACGAATTTGCGAGCCGTGGCCCGCACGTCTGTAGAAATACTCAACCTCTTCCTCCAATGGTGGCGGTGATCTTGATATTGCGAGCGTCAGGGATCTCCGCATGGGAGAGCACCTTGAGTTGCGGCAGGCTGCGCCGCAGGAAGCGAGACAGCAGCACGCGCAGGCCGTGTTGAGCCACGAGCACCGGCGCGAGGCCCATCTGCTCCTGTCGTGCGATGGCGGCCTGCGTCTGGCGCAGCAGGTTGTCGGCGAGGCCAGGCTCGATGCCGCTGCTGCTGGTCATGGCCTGCTGCAGCACGCCGTCGAGCGAGCCGTCGAGTCCGATGACCTGCAATTCCTTATCGCCCGGGAACAGTTGCTGCACGATGGCGCGGCCGAGCGCAAGGCGCGTCAGCGTCGTGAGTTCGGTCGCATCCTTCACGGTCGGCGCGTGCTCGGCCATCACGTCGAGGATGGTTCGCATGTCGCGGATCGACACTTCCTCGTCGAGCAGGTTCTGCAGCACCTTGTGCAGCGTGCTCAGCGACACGACCTTCGGCACGAGGTCCTCGGTGAGCTTGGGCGCGGTCTTGGCGATCTGGTCGATCAGCTGCTGCACTTCCTGGCGGCCAAGCAACTCGGCGGCATGGGTCTGGATCAGGTGATTCAGGTGCGTCGCCATCACCGTGCAGGCATCGACCACCGTGTAGCCGTAGATTTGCGCCTGCTGGCGGAGATTGCCGTCGATCCACACCGCGGGCAGGCCAAAGGCCGGGTCCTGCGTCACGGTGCCGGTCAAGGTGCCGGTGACCTGCCCCGGGTTGATCGCCATCCACTGATTGGGGAAGGCCTCGCCCCGTCCGATCTCCACACCCTTCAGGCTGATGACGTAGCTGTTGGGCTTGATCTCCAGGTTGTCGCGGATGTGGACCACCGGCACCAGGAACCCGATCTCCTGCGCGATCTTCTTGCGGATGCTCTTGATGCGGCCGAGCAGTTCGCCGTGCTGCGACTGGTCCACCAGCGGGATCAGGCGGTAGCCGACTTCCATGCCCAGCGGATCGACCAGCGCGATGTCGTCCCATGTGGCCTCGGTCGTTTCGGGTGATGGCACCACGGCAGCCTGCGCGGCCGCGACCTGCTGCGCCGTCTGCACCGGTTTGCGAAGGAGCACGCGCCGGCCTGCCCAGGCGAGGCCTCCGGCGATCAGCAGGAAGGCCAGATTCGGCATGCCGGGGATCATCCCCATCAGGCCGATGATGCCGGCCGTCAGGAAGAGCACTTGCGGATTGGAGAAGAGCTGGCCGGTCAGCTGACGGCCCACGTCTTCATCGGTCGTGACGCGCGACACGATCACACCGGCCGCCGTCGAGATCACCAGCGCCGGAATCTGCGCGACGAGGCCGTCGCCGATGGCAAGCAGCGTGTAGGTCGTGCCGGCCGTCGAGACATCCAGGC
>DASXLF010000186.1:0-1607 GCA_036496405.1 Steroidobacteraceae bacterium
GTGCTGACGGTCCACAATGAAGTCGCCAGGGCAATGCCGGCGACTCCCATCCAGCGCATCAGGAGCAGATTGAGTACCACGTCCAGCGCCAAGTTCAGAACCCCGCAATAGAGAATCAGATCGGTGCGCCGCATGGCAACAATAAAGCGATAAAATACGCGGCTCACGACATAAAAGGGAATCTGGATGGCATACATGGCGAGCACCGAGGTGACCACGGCCGTGTCTTTTGGCCCGAAGGCGCCGTGTTGCAGCGTGACGCGCACCAGCGGCTGTGCACATAGGATCAAGAACGCCGCAAGCGGCAGGGACACTGCCGCCAGGGCGCGCGACCACGTGCGCAGCGTGCGCCGGCAGCCCGGCCAGTCGCGCTCGGCGACCATGCGGGAGAGATACGGCGTCATGGCCGACGATACTGCCCCGGCCATCAGCATCACGACCACGCTGACGAACCGATTGGCAAACACCAGCGCCGCCACGCTGCCTGGGGGCAGCATGGCGGCCATGGCCTGATCCACCAGCAGGCCGCCGGAAGCGACCACTGAGCTGAGCAGCACCGGCACATATTGGCGCGCCACTTCGCGGGTCGCGTGGTCATTTCCAAACCAGCGGAGTTGAAAGCGATAGCCGCGCGCGTGCATGAGCCAGGCCACGCACGCCGCGTGCATGAGGGCCCCGAAGACGGTGGCGTAGACCAGGGCCCAGATGCCACATCGGGTGTGGAGCAGGAGTGCGCCAGCGACGATGGAGAGCGGCATGACAAGCTGGGCGAGCGCGGGCAGCGCAAATCGATGGAGCGTATTCAGGACCGCGGTGCAGTTAGCGGCGATGCCGGTGAGCAGCACGACCGGCAAGAGCGCATAAAACAGGCGTATGGAGAGGTGCAGCTTATCGGCGGCAAAGCCCGAGGCGATGAGCGGAAAAATTGCGTGAGCCAGGGCCGCCATGGCCAGCGATGCGGCCGTCAACAGGGCGCACATCCACAGCATGGAACTCGACAGCAACTGCTGCGCGCGCGCTTGGCCCTCGTGAAGCTTCACCCGGATCAGCGTGGGAATGAGCGCCTGGTTCATGGATTCGGCGATGAGGTTGACGAGCAGATTGGGAATGAGGAAGGCGGCGAGAAAGGCATCCATGGCATCGGAGCGCCCGTAGATTCCGGCCACCACAAATTCCTTGCCGGTGGCGGCGATCTTGACCACCGCGCCGGCCAGAAACACCGCCGCAGCCGCTCGAAAAATGGGGCGAGCGGCTGATTCGTGCTCCGGCAGTGCGACCCTTGCGCTCACGCGAGGGGTCTCGACGCATGCTCCGCGCGTGGGAAACATCGTTCCATGGCTTCGGGTTCTTCGACCACGAGTCGGGCGGCGAGGGAAATGAGCGCGATGAGCAGCCAGGAAGTGCGGTTCTCTTCGACGGTGGCCACCAGGGACGTGACCAGCCAGACCAGCAGGGCGGCGCCAAGCGCGATGCGCACGGGTCCGCGGGTCTGGATGACTGAGCGCGCGCAGACCAGAACAATGGCGGCGGCAACGATCAGGGCGAAGATGCCGCCTTCCACTCCCACCGCCAGGGCGGTGTTGTGGGCGGTGTCTTCGGGGGCGAGA
>DASXLF010000187.1:0-2817 GCA_036496405.1 Steroidobacteraceae bacterium
ATCAATTGTCCTATGGTGGCGCCGCCCGCCTGATGGTATTTCCACTGCTCAGCCTGGGGGTTTCCCCGCCTGTGTTTAGAAATGCATCGGGCCAGGACATTGAATCGCCGTAGGACCGCCTTGCTTCGAGTCCACGTCACACGCCTGGTGGTCGTGGCCGGCTGTCTGGTCGTTCCTTATTTGGCGCAGGCGAGCGCGCCGCTGGGGTATCTCAGCGGCTATGGCGAGCGGGCCGATCCGGTGGTCGGTTTGACGTGGGGCGTTCTGATCGTCTCGCTCGCTGTCATGATCATCATCGCGGTACTGCTTGCGATTGCCATCTGGCATCGCCCGGGCATCAAAGCGCCGGCTCCGGGCTCGACCCTGGAGGTACGTCGCCCACAGGGTAGTCTGCGCTGGGTGTGGATCGGCGTGGCCGCCTCGAGCGTGGTGCTACTGCTCTCGGTCGCCTGGACCATGGAGGTGCTGGCGAAGGTCAGCTCGCCGGCCACGCCACCGGCGATGACCATCGAAGTAACCGGCCATCAGTGGTGGTGGCAGATCCGCTACCTGAACGCTGATCCATCGCAGGTCTTCAGCACCGCCAATGAGATTCATATACCCACCGGCGTACCGGTGATGTTCCATCTCGTGGGCGGCGACGTCATTCATTCCTTCTGGGTGCCGGCGCTGTTCGGGAAGACCGACGTGATTCCCGGCCAGACCAACCAGACCTGGCTCGAGGCCCGTGCGCCGGGCGTGTATCAGGGTCAATGCACCGAGTATTGCGGACTGCAACACGCGCACATGGCTTTCCTGGTGATTGCCCAAACGCCTGCGGATTTTCAGCAGTGGCGGGCGCACCAGCTGCAGTCGCCGGCGGAGCCGGCCGGTGCGCAGATCATCGCCGGCCAAAGCGCTTTCGCCGTGCATTGCGGATCCTGCCACGCCGTGCGCGGCACCGATGCGGCGGGGGTGCTCGGCCCCGACCTGAGTCACCTGATGACGCGCCGGACTCTGGCAGCCGGAGTATTGCCCAATGATCCGGCCGATCTCACGCGCTGGCTCGCCGATCCGCAAGCACTCAAGCCGGGTTCGATGATGCCCAAACCGGAACTATCGAGTGCCGAGCTGGCCGATGTCCGCGCCTACATGGACACGCTGCACTAAGCGCTGAACGAAGAACACATCATGAACGTCTCCGACTATGAACGCATCGTAACTCCCGTCGGCGCACGTCCGGCGCTGGCGGAGAAGTTGCGCCGGATCTGGGAGACGCCTTCCGGCATTGCCGGCTGGATCTCGAGCGTCGATCACAAGCAGATCGGCATCCGCTACATTATTACCGCCTTCGCCTTTCTCATCATCGGTGGCGTCGAGGCGCTGATTTTCCGGCTGCAGCTGGCGCGTCCCAACCTGCATTTGCTGACGCCTGAACAGTACGACCAGCTGTTCACCATGCACGGCATGACCATGATCTTCCTATATGCCGGGCCGGTGCTCTCCGGCTTCAGCAATTATCTCTGGCCGCTGCTGCTGGGCGCGCGTGACATGGCGCTGCCGCGGCTCAATGCCCTGTCGTATTGGATTTATCTGTGCGCGGGGATTTTTCTCTATATCGCCTTTGCTTTCGGCTTCGGCCCCAATGACGGCTGGTTCAACTATGTGCCGGTGGCGGCGCGTGCCTACGACGGCGGTCCCAATATCGACTTCTATTCCCTCGGCATGATTCTGCTCGGTCTTTCCACCACGGTGGGAGCGATCAATTTCGTAGTCACATTTCTGCGCCTGCGTGCGCCGGGCATGTCCATCAACCGCGTGCCTATCCTGGCCTGGGGCACATTGACCGCCTCGGCGGCCAATATCTTCGCGATTCCAGCCGTCAGCCTGGCATTCTTCCTGCTGTGGATGGATCGCAACGCCGGTACGCATTTCTTCGATGTGCCGGCCGGCGGCCAGCCGCTGCTGTGGCAGCACTTGTTCTGGATGTTCGGTCATCCCTGGGTGTACGCGATCGTACTGCCGGCGATGGGCATGGTCTCCGACGGCCTGCCGGTATTCTGCCGCCGACCGCTGGTGGGCTACACGCCGGTGGCGCTGGCGACCATCGCCACCATGGTGCTCGGCTTCGGAGTGTGGGTACATCATATGTTTGCCACCGGGTTGCCGAGCGTGTCACTGTCGTTCTTCAGCGCCGCATCGATCATCATTGCGGTGCCGAGCGCGGTCGGGGTGTTCGCCTGGATCGCCACCATCTGGGCCGGCAAACCGGTGTTCACCACTGCCTTCCTGTTTTTCGCGAGCTTCATTGCACTGTTCACGATTGGCGGTGTCTCCGGCTACATGACCGGAGCGCTGCCGGTGGACTGGCAGCTGACCGACACTTACTTCGTGGTCGCACACATCCATTACGTGCTGATCGGTATCAACGTGTTCCCGGTGGTTGGCGCGACCTATTTCTGGTTTCCGAAGTTCACCGGCCGGATGCTGGATGAGCGACTGGGCCGATGGAATTTCTGGACCATGTTCATCGGCTTCAACCTGGGATTCTTCCCCATGCACATTTCAGGACTGCTGGGCATGCCGCGACGGGTTTACACCTTTGCCGACGGCATGGGCTGGGACTGGCTCAACCTCATCACCACCATCGGCTCGTTCGTGTTTGCCATCGGCGTGTTGCTGTTCGTGATCAACATCCTGGTGAGCCAGCGGCGCGGTCGCCGCGCCGGCAACAATCCGTGGGACGCGCCGACTTTGGAATGGGCGACCACGTCCCCACCTCCGCCCTATAACTTCGTGGTGATTCCGACGGTCGCCAGCCGCCATCCGCTGTGGGAA
>DASXLF010000188.1:0-18791 GCA_036496405.1 Steroidobacteraceae bacterium
GTGGATACCGGCTCCGTGGGTCTGCGCCTGATGGCTTCGGTACTCAACGGACTCGCGCTGGCCCAGCAGCACGATCCCAGCACGCCCTCGAATATCATGGCCGAGTGCCTGCCGTTTGCCGATGGTTTCACCTGGGGGCCGGTGGTTACCGCGGATGTGATCATCGGCGGCGAGAAAGCCACGAGTGTTCCGATCAACGTCATCGATGACAACGGCAGTTTTTCACCGACCATACCCAGCAGCTGCACCAGTGACGGGGCACCGCTGAGTTCGATCGCCGATCTGGGCTCCAACGGTGTGCTGGGCGTCGGCCTGTTCATCCAGGACTGCGGTCCGTACTGCGCACAGAATGCGAGCGTACAATCAGCTCCGTTCTTCTATTACAGTTGCACGACGAACACCTGCAATCCGGCGAGCGAACCGGTCATTGACCAGGTCGTCAATCCGGTGGCGCTGTTTACCACGGATAACAACGGCGTCATTCTGCAATTGCCCACCATTCCCGACAGCGGCCAGACGTCCGCAACCGGCTTCCTGGTATTTGGTATTGGCACCGAGACCAACAACGGGCTGGGCTCGGCAACGGTGCTGACCGCGGATCCAAGTCAGGGCACCATCACCACTTTCTATAAAAGCCAGACCCTGACTGGCAGCTTCCTGGATTCCGGTTCCAACGGCCTGTTCTTCCCCGACAGTTCCATTCCCGATTGTCCGGGCAGCGCGATGGCCATGCAGTTCTACTGCCCGACGATGACCCTGGACCTCACGGCCACCAATCAGGGGCTGAATGGCAATACCTCCATGGTGACGTTCAAGGTCGCGGATCTGCAAGCCATCAATAATGCGGATTTCGCCATCGACGACGTCGGCGGCGGGGCCACATCGATCATGGGACTTGGCACCAACTATTTTGATTTCGGGGTGCCCTTCTTTTATGGTCGCACCGTGTACACAGCCATCGATGGCATGGCGGCCGGGAGCGCCACCGGTCCCTACTTCGCCTATTGATTCGCCGACTCTGAAGGGTGTTTTCCTTTGGGATTGATCCTGAGCGTGTCTCACCGCTACCTCATCCTCACCCTGTGGCTCGTGTGGATGGCGTACTGGCGCATTTCGGCCGCCGACGTCAAAGCCGCGCAGCGTCACGAGTCTCCGGGCTCGCGCGCGGCGCACGTGGTGCCGCTCGTGATCGCCGGGGCGCTGCTGGCTATTCGCACGTTTCCCCACGGCGGCTGGTTATTCCAGCGTTTCCTGCCGGCGAGCGAGACGAATTTCTGGATTGGTGCGCTGATAACGGCCATGGGCGTGGCCTTCAGCTGCTGGGCGCGCGTCCGGCTGGGCCGCAACTGGAGCGCGACGGTGTCGGTCAAGCAGGATCATGAACTGATTCGCGGCGGCCCCTACGCGCTGGTTCGCCACCCCATCTACACCGGGCTGTTACTCGCCATACTGGGAACCGCGATAGTGATCGGACAGTGGCGCGGCCTGCTGGCACTAGTGGTCGCCTTCGCCGCGTTGTGGCGCAAGCTGCGCCTCGAAGAGCGCTATATGAGCGAGACTTTCGGCGACAGCTATCAACGCTATCGCGCGCGCACCTGGGCGCTGATCCCGTTCCTGCTTTAGGGTAGCGCGCTGAGCGGTGAGACGCCGATGAACACGACGTGCAGCCGGAGCAGAAAACCCACGTACAGGGCAATTCCGAGCACGATCGCAATCGCATCGTTGAGACCCCATGACGACGCGCGTGCCGGCCGGTTGCTGACGCGGCGCTTCACCGAAATGCGATCGACAATGGCCCAGAGCAGAAAAGAGCCGAACAGCAGCACGTCGGGCAGTGTGCCAATCGCCAGCAGGTGTGCGGTGGCCCACAGCTTCACGGCTGCGAGCATGGGGTGCTTGCTCTTGGCCTGGATGGCGCCGGGTAAATAGGCGGCCAGCAGCAGCGGGAATACCGGCAGCATAAGGACGAAAGTGAGGTATCGCAGCCAGCCGGGCGGCACATACAACACCACCGGCGCCTGCCGTGCATGCGCATAGCCCACCAGCATGAGGATAAATCCGAAGACGCTGAGCAGTGCGTACGTGCCCTTCCAGGTGCCGGTGCCAATGAACAGCAACATGCGCTCACGCCAGTACGGCGCCACGATCGACAGCGAATGCACGGCGAAGAACAAGACCAGTCCAGCGATCAACTCCGGCATCGTATAATCCCGGCCATCTTGATGCCCTATGATGCGCCACTTTAGGAGCGGACATGTCAGTAGCACGAGTAAATGCAGTCCTGCTGGCCGCGACTACGCTGCTGGCGGGCGGGCTGTCATCGCCGGCGTTGGCCGCCGGGTTCAACCTGGAGCTGCCGACGATCAAGCCTCACAGTACGCTCAGCGATGCGCAGGTCGCCGACACGTTTGGCTGCAAGGGCAGGAATATTTCCCCGGCCATGGCATGGAGCGGCGCGCCCAGCGGCACCAAGAGCTTCGCGGTCACCGTCTATGATCCCGATGCACCCACCGGCTCGGGGTGGTGGCATTGGGTGCTCTACAATATTCCGGCCAGCACCACCTCGCTGCCGGAGCACGCGGGAGATGCCGACGGCAAACACCTGCCGCCGGGGGCGGTGCAGGGGCGAACGGATTTTGGCACGCCCGGCTTCGGCGGTGCCTGCCCGCCCGCGGGCGACAAACCGCATCGTTATATCTTCACCGTGTTCGCGCTCAAGAGCGCGTCCATCGATGTCCCGCCCGGCAGCACTGCGGCCATGGTGGGATTCATGTTGAACGCCAACCAGCTGGCCAAGAGCAGCGTCACCGCGATGTATGGCCGCTGAGCCGCCCGCAAGGGTCGAGATCCAGCAGCTGACGGTGCATGCCGACGGCCGGGGCGCGGTCTTTGAACCGCTCGCGCCGGCGCTGCTGCAGGGCTGGCGCAATGTCCATGCCGTGGTTACCGAACCCGGCGCGATCCGCGGCAATCACCGGCATGTTCGCGGTACTGAAGTCACCGCTGTGCTTGGTCCGGCCCTGGTGCGTTATCGCAGCGGTGAGCGCACCGATGAATTTTCGGTGCCGGCCGGCGAGGCCTGGAGATTCGTATTTCCACCCGGCACCGCACACGCGTTCAAGAACACGGGCGCCAAGCCGTTCGTACTGGTCTCCTTCAATACCGAACTACACGATGCCGCGCGACCGGATGTCGAGCGCGTGGAACTGATCGCCTGAAGTCCTTGGCGTTGTTGCTGCTGCTGGCGCTGAACGCGGCCGGCGCCGCATCGCAGGATGCATTCAACGCCTTGCGCACGCTGCGCTATCAGGGATGCGGCGGGCACCCCGGGTTACGCGACTCCCTGCGATTGAACGTGGAACTCAACAGTGCCGCGGCACAATGGTCGCGCGGCGCGAATCTCAAGGCGGCGATCACGCGCTCGGGCTATCGCGAGGACCGGTCGGCCGCTCTGCACTTGAGCGGCACCGATCAGGGTTTGAGGACCGTGCTGGCCAACAATCTGTGCGCCGCACTGACCGATCCGATGATGGCCGATGCCGGTATTTTTGAGCGCGGCAGCGACCTCTGGATCGTGCTCGCGGCGCCGTTCGGGGCGCCAGTGCCGGCCGCCGCCGACAACGTCGCCGCGCAAGTGCTGCGGCGGGTGAACGCGGCGCGCGCCGCGGCGCGCCACTGCGGCGGCATCGGCATGCCCGCGGCACCGCAGTTGCGCCTCAACGATCGCTTGAATAACGCCGCCATGGCGCATGCGCAGGACATGCTGCGCTACGACTACTTTGAGCATGCCGGCCACGACGGCAGCACGCCGGAGCAACGCGTGGCCGAGGCCGGCTACAGCTACCGCTTAGTCGGCGAGAACATAGCCTCGGGACCGGAGACCCCTCAGGAGGTGGTACAGGGCTGGTTGACCAGTCCCGCCCACTGTCAGAACCTCATGGATGCGCGCTTCACCGACATGGGCCTTGCCTATGCCGCCAGCCGCAGCGGCGAACCTCGCATCTTCTGGGTGCAGGAATTCGCCGCGGCGCGCTGACGCGCAATCCCGGCCAGCTTAGCTTCGCGGTTGTGGGGTCACACGCAGGTAGGGTTTGACTTCTTTCCAGCCGGCCGGAAACAGTTTCTTGGCATCGTCATTGCTGACCGACGGCACGATGATGACGTCCTGCCCCTGTTTCCAGTTCACCGGAGTAGCGACCTTGAACTGATCGGTGAGCTGCAGCGAATCGATCACGCGCAGGATCTCGTCGAAGTTTCGCCCGGCGCTGGCCGGATAGTTGAGCGTGAGCCGTACTTTCTTCTTCGGATCGATCACGAAAACGCTGCGCACGGTGAAGCGATCGCTGGCATTGGGATGAATCATGCCGTAAAGGTTCGCCACCTTCAGATCGGGATCGGCGATCATCGGAAACTCCACCTTCGCCCCGGAGGTTTGCTCGATATCGCTCTTCCAGGCGAGATGATCATCGACCGAATCGACCGACAGACCGATCACCTTGACACCACGCTTTTCGAATTCGCCCTTGAGCTTGGCGGTGGCGCCCAGTTCGGTGGTACAGACCGGCGTGAAATCCTTTGGATGCGAGAACAGAACGCCCCAAGAGTTGCCAAGCCAGGAATGGAATTGAATTTTGCCGACGGTGCTGTCGGCTTCGAAATCCGGTGCGGTATCTCCGAGTTGCAGTGCCATGAACGGGCCCTCCGGTGATCGGTTTGAAAATAGAAAAGGCTACGCTCGCCAAGGCGAGCGCCAGCGCTACGGGTACAATACTGCGCGCCGCGAATTACCGGGCGCTATAAGGCCTATACCACTGCGGGCATGATGGGCATTTGATGGGCGAATACTCGGCGCAAGTGTCTTGGGAGCGCGGCGACGCGCAGTTCACCGACAACCGCTACAGCCGCGCGCACCGCTGGCGCTTCGATGGCGGTCTCGAGCTGCCAGCCTCCTCTTCCCCGCTATCGGTGCCGCTGCCGTGGTCGGATCCGGCGGGCATCGACCCCGAGGAGGCGTTCGTGGCGTCCCTGTCGAGCTGCCATATGCTGTGGTTTCTCTCGATCGCGGCCAAACGCCGGTATTGCGTCGACCGCTACCGTGACCTGGCAAGCGGCACGCTCGGGCAGAACAGCGAACGCCAATGGTGCATGACGCTGGTGACGTTGCGGCCGGAAGTCGAATTTTCCGGCGCATCGCAGCCCACTCGTGCCGAGATCGAATCCATGCACGAGGCCGCCCATGAGCAATGCTTTATCGCGCATTCGGTGACCGCGCAGGTACGCTGCGAACCGGTGATTTCGAGCCTGAGTGGCGGAAGATTGGCCTAGAACAATGACATCGCAGCCGGCAGCCGCACCGCCTTGGGTGCGCATGCCTCGGGCGAATCCCCGCGCACCAGACCCGAGACCTTGACACCGAGCAGCCGCAAGCGCCGTTCCAGTGGCGCGCGCTTCAGGCACTGGCCGGCAGTGCGCCGGATCAGCGTGGCATCGCTGGTGTAAAACTCCAGGGTCTGCTCGCGCGTCGCGCGCTGGAAATTATCGTAGCGCAGCTTGATGCCGACGGTTTTGCCGACATATCCGTGACGTTGCAGATCCTGGGCCAGCTTTGTGCACAGGTCCGTGAACAAGGCGCGCAGGTGCTCGCGGTCGCGCACCGCGTGCAGATCGCGCTCGAAGGTGGTCTCGCGGCTCATGGAGACCGGTTCGCTGTGTGTTACCACGGCGCGCTCGTCCCGGCCCCAGGCCGAGTGGTGCATCCAGCTGCCGCTGCTGGGCCCGAAATGCCGCACCAGCCAGTCACGCTCGCAACCTGCTAGCTCGCCGATGGTACGTACACCCAGCTGCTCGAGCCGGGCACCGGCCTTGGGACCGATGCCGTTGATTTTACGGCAAGGCAACGGCCAGATTTTTTGCACCAACTCCGACTCATAGACGATCGAGATGCCGCTGGGCTTGCGGAATTCGCTGGCCATCTTGGCGATCAGCTTGTTGGGCGCGACACCGATGGAACAGCTCAGGCCCGTCTGCTGCTGGATGGCGCCTTGAATCTGCAGGGCCAGCGCGTGCCCGCCCTCGAGCTGCCCGCGTTCGGCATCGGTGAAATCGATGTACACCTCATCGATGCCGCGGTCCTCGACAACCGGCGCAAACCCGGCGATGACCTGCTTGAACAGGCGCGAGAATCGGCGGTATTCATCAAAGTCCACTGGTAGCAGGACTGCCTGCGGACACAGAAGCGCCGCCTTCATCAGCGCCATGGCCGAGTGCACGCCAAACTCGCGCGCGGCATAAGTGGCCGTGGTCACCACGCCACGGCCGGCGTAGTCGCGCAGCCGCTGAAATTCCTGTGCTCCTGCAGGTGCGCCGCTGCCGTGGTGCCCGGCGCCACCGATGACCACCGGCAGCCCGTGCAGCTGCGGGTAACGCAGTAACTCCACCGACGCATAAAACGCGTCCATATCGAGGTGCGCGATGCGACGTATTGGAGAATCGGCAATGGACGCCATGGCAGGCGCATCCTCTCCCACAGCCACGCAAGGCTCAAGGATGGCGATAGACACATCGGGGATCCGGACCTCTAAAGCTGTCGGATCATTGTTCCTTTGGAGTTACAATCCTCGTTAGTTGACGGGTTTTCAGCTAATTTAGGAAACAATTCCTCTGGCTCTCGCGGTCCCAGAGCGGGCCCCATGACGCAGCAGCGCATTGCGCATCTGCCATTGCTCCGACGGTGGCAACGGCGACAAATACTGCACCTCGCCGCCAGCGTAGATGGCGATGGGCACGCCGTCGCGCAGCAGCAGCCGATTGCCGGCCAGTGCTGCCACGCGCGCACCGGGAGTTACGATGCCGGCAAGGTTGAGCGGATCGGCGGCGCTCAGGGACACCAGGCCGCCATCACGCTCACGCTTTCGGACGCTGCGCAACGCGGCCACCGCATCCGGCAGAGCGTATTGCTCACCGCTGACTGCGGCCACGAAGCGGCCGCCACGGATATGCCCCTGCGCCTCCAGCCGGCGATAGGCGCGCAGCAGCTCGTGCCACGGCGGCAGCCACGTCGCCTCGCGCGCCAGCAATCGCCGAAACACGACGCCATAGCGGCGCAGCAGCAGCCAGGCCACCGATTCGATGAGTTCGGTCTGACTGGCGGGGCTGGAAGAACTGCCGGCGGCGCGGTGCATCAGGCTCCAGCGGCCGGCTTCCTCCACGCCAAACAAGGCCCCGCGGCTGCGGGCCGCGAGCTTGCGCTTGCGCTCGAGCGGCATCAGCAAGGCGCGCAGACCGCCGAAGCTGTCGGCACTGAGCCTGCCGGCGGCCACCAGCTCGCCCAGACCGGATTCGACCTGGGCCCGCAACAGGCGCGTGCCCTGCACGAGCTCATCGAAAAAGGAGGCGCCGTGCTGCTGCAAATACTCCGCCATCGCCTGCGCGTTGGCCGATAGCAGCGCCTGCTGTGCTTCCAGCGGCCGCAGGCTTTGCCACAACGGCCAGTTCCGGCGCGTCAACAGCGCGATCGGCGTGGCGCGCACCGGGCCCGCGGTAGCGCTCGCCGGGCGATCCAGCCGCGCCCACAGCGTGCGTCCGGACAAACATAGACTGTCCAGCCACGCGCCGTCGTACTCGTGCATGCGCGCCGGGAGCACATCGCCTTCCCAGGCGATCGCCGGTACCTCGTAGCCTTCGAGCTGTTCGATGATGGCCGCGAGACTGGCTGCACCCTCGCGCCGCGGCAGCTGCGTGAGCCCCTGCCAGTCGAGCAGGAAACGCATGAAGTCGCCGCTGGCCACCGGTTCGATCTCGGCACGCAGCGTGCGGATGGTGTAACGATGAATGCGCGCGAGCAGGCGCCGTTCACACCATTCGGTCTCGGCCGCGCCAGTGAACTGTCCGCGCAGCACGAATCCCTCGCTCTCGAGCGCACTGAGCGCACCATCGACAGCGGCGCGCGGCAGCGCCAGCAGTGTCGCCAGTGCCGCGGCAGTCGTCGGACCCATGGCCTGGAGACGTCCGCGCAATAGTTCGCGCTGTGCCTCCTGCACATCCCAGACCCGCGCTGCATATTCCGCCGGTGCCTGGATCGCCGGCGCCAGGTAGTAGCTTGGATAAATGCTCTGCAGCATGGGCAGCTGCTCGGCCGCGACCCGGAAACCAGCGCCGGACGCCTCGGCCGAAACGTGCAGCACCGCGGCACGCCGCTGCTGCACCAGGGATTCAAACTCCGCCGCCAGTCCCAGAGCCAGCGCCTCGGCGTCGCTCATGACGCCCAATAGCATCAGCGCATCGTGCAATTCATCGGCGCCTTCGGGACTAGGCCACGCTTCCACGCGCACAGTGTTGATCGCCGCGGGATCCAGCCGGCCGAACTCGCCCGCCGTCTGCGGATCCAGCCAACGGCGCGCGGCCACGGCCTGGGTGCGCCGCTCTTCCAGCGGCGCATCATCGAGGTAGGCGTAGGGCCGGGCATTCAGGATTTCCTGGGCCAACTGCGAGGGCTGCGGCAAATCACGCGCGACCATCCGGACCTCGCCGCGCTCCATGGCCGACAGCAGCGCCACCAGGCCGTCGATGTCCATGGCCTCATGCAGGCAATCGCGCAGCACCTGGCGCACCAATGGATGATCGGGCACCTCGCGCTCGCCGCTGAGATTCTCACCGCAGGCGAGCTGCTCGGGGAATACCACTGAAATAAGATCCTCGGCCGCCATGCGCACCAGGGGCGCCGGCGTCTTCTTGCCGGCGCGGCTGCGCCGCACCGCCAGGGAAATAGTGGCCACCCAGCGCCAGCGGGCGGCAAACAACGGCGCATCGAGCAACGCCTGGATCAGGACCGCCTCGGCCGTGCGGCTGTTGAGATAGCGCGGCAGCTCATCGAGCGCGAAGCTGTGGGTCTCGCCCAGCGACAGCACGATGGCATCCTCGGTGGCAGCGGCCTGCAGCTCGAAGTTGAAGGCGCGACAGAAGCGCTTGCGCAACACCAGACCGAAGGCGCGATTGATGCGTGCGCCAAAGGGCGAGTGAATCACCAGATGCATGTCACCGGCCTCATCGAAGAAGCGCTCGCACACCAATTGCTGCTGCGTCGGCAGCACCCCGAGCACCGCCTTGGCGGCGGCCAGGTATTCCACCAGCTGGCGCGCTGCGCCCACCGGCAGCTGGTGCTTTGAGGCTACCTGCGCGATGCAGGCCTCCAGGTGCGCGGCATCGACCAGCGGCAGTGCGGCATCGATCTGCGCCCGCAACGCCGACACGGCGGCCGACAGCTCGGCGCTGCGCGCCGGCGCCTCGCCCAGCCAGAACGGCATGGTGGGTGGCTGGCCCCTGGCATCCTCGACACGCACGCGGCCAGCCTCGACGCGCAGGATGCGATAGGAGCAGTTACCCAGCTGAAACACGTCTCCCGCGAGACTTTCGACCGCAAAGTCCTCGTTCAGCGTGCCGATAAAGGTGCCGGCCGGTTCCAGCACCACTTGGTAATCGGCGTTGTCGGGGATGGCGCCGCCGCAGGTGATGGCGGTCAGCCGCGCGCCGCGGCGCGCCCGCACGCGATGATTCACCGCATCGCGATGCAAATAGGCACTCTGACGTCCGCGACGGGTGGCAATGCCATCGGCCAGCATTCGCAGCAGCTGATCAAAGTCGCGGCGCTCCAGTGCGTGATAGGGCCACGCACGTCGTACCAGCTGGAACAACTCGTCCTCGCCGCAATCGCGCGCGCTGACCTCGGCCACCAGCTGCTGTGCCAGCACATCGAGCGGCTGCGGCGGAACGCACAATGCGTCGAGCTCGCCGGCGCGCACGGCGGCCAGCAGCGCCGTGCACTCGACCAGTTCGTCGCGGCTCAACGGCAGCAACCGACCCTTGGGGACGCCGCCCACTGCATGATTGGCGCGCCCCACCCGCTGCAGGAAGGTCGAGATGGCCCGCGGCGTGCCGAGCTGGCATACCAGCTCGACATCGCCGATATCGATGCCGAGTTCGAGCGAGGCGGTCGCGACC
This sequence comes from Steroidobacteraceae bacterium, assembly GCA_036496405.1. Classification (GTDB taxonomy): domain Bacteria; phylum Pseudomonadota; class Gammaproteobacteria; order Steroidobacterales; family Steroidobacteraceae; genus FEN-1191. The sequence continues at coordinate 9,997 of DASXLF010000188.1, forward strand.
AGTGCCTTGAGCTGCCCGCCCTTGAGGCGCGTTTCGGCGTCGAAACGCTGTTCCTTCGCCAGACTGCCGTGATGCGCGGCCACCCACTGCTCGCCGATGCGCTCGCTCAGGTGCCGCGTCACGCGCTCGACCATGCGGCGCGTGTTGGCGAAAATCAACGTCGTGTGGTGACTCTGGATCAGCGCTGCCAGCTGGTCGTACAGATTCTCCCAGACTTCGTTGGACATCACCGCCGCCAGCGGCGAGTCCGGCAGCAGCAATGCCAGATCGCGTCCACGTACGTGCCCGCGATCGACGATCACGCACTCAGCGCTGCGCGCCGCACCGACCAGGAACCGCGCTACCTCTTCGAGGGGCTTCTGGGTCGCCGACAAGCCGATACGCTGCAATCTGCGGCCACAGAGCGCTTCCAGGCGCTCGAGCGACAGCGCCAGATGTGCTCCGCGCTTGCTGGCGGCGAGCGCGTGAATCTCATCGACGATCACGCTGCGCGTGCTCGCGAGCATGCCGCGACCCGAATCGCTGGTCAGCAGCAGATACAGTGACTCGGGCGTGGTGACCAGTATATGCGGCGGTCTCTTGCGCATGCTGACACGCTCGGACTGCGGCGTGTCACCGGTGCGCACCTGGGTGCGGATCGAGGTCGCCGCAAGGCCCATGGCCGACAGTTCCATGGCAATGCCCGCCAGCGGCTGCTCGAGATTGCGCTGGATGTCGTTGGAGAGCGCCTTGAGCGGCGAGACATAAACCACCTGCGTGCTGTCCGGCAGCTCACCGCCGGCGGCTTGCCGGACCAGCCGGTCGATGGCCGAAAGAAACGCCGCCAGCGTCTTGCCCGAACCCGTGGGCGCGGCGATCAGTGTGTCCCGGCCATCGGCAATCGCCGGCCACGCGGCCAGCTGCGACGGCGTCGCTTCCGGAAATTGCGAGCTGAACCAGCGCGCAACGGCGGGATGAAAATATTCGGTCGACATGGATGGCTGATTGTACCCGTGCGCAGTGGATATGGGGACGGCCCAGGGGTATACATAGGTCATATGCCGCAAATTCAAACGGATATCGACTACTGCCTGTTTCCGACCGCGATCGGCGCCTGTGCCATCGCCTGGGGCGTGCGCGGGATCGTCGCGGTACAGCTGCCGGCGGCGCACGAGAGCCATACCAGGGCGCGACTGCTGCGAATGCTCGCGGGCGGAGCCCGACCGGCGCGCGCGCCGCCGCATGTGCGGCGGGTCATCGACGACATCGTGGCATTGCTCGACGGACAGCGGCGCGATCTGCTGGATGCGGTGCTCGATATGAACGGCCTTTCGGCCTTTCAGCGCCGCGTGTATGAGATCACGCGCACGATCGCGCCCGGAAATACGCTCTCGTACGGCGAAGTGGCCGCGCGCTGCGGCGAAGCCGGCGCGGCGCGCGCCGTCGGCCAGGCGCTGGGACGCAATCCCTTTCCAGTTATCGTGCCGTGCCATCGCGTACTCGCCGCCGGCGGCCGCAGCGGCGGCTTCTCGGCACCCGGAGGAGTCACCACCAAATTGCGCTTACTGGATCTCGAAGGCGCGCTGGGAGCGCTGGCGCGCAGCGATAAGGCCGGCGCACACGGCAATCTGGCGCTGCCGTTCTGATTGAGCATAAGATCCGCCTTCCGTGAAACCAGGAGCCTGCCCATGACTGTGTTCAGAAGCGCATTAGCGACCCTCGCATCCGTGCTGCTAGTCAGCACGCCGGCACTGGCGGCACCGGTGAACTATGTTCCGAATGCCAATCACACTTTCGTGCGCTTCTCCTACGATCACCTCGGCTTTTCCATGCAGGAATCGCGATTCAACAAGACCACCGGGACGGTGACTCTCGATGCCGCCGCCAAGACCGGCGCGGTGGATCTGGTGATCGACACCAAATCGGTGGACACAGGATCGGAACTGTTCAATGGACACATACAGGGCCCCGATTTTCTCGACACCGCGCAATTTCCGACCGCGACCTTCAAATCCACCTCGGTCAAATTCGACGGCGACAAGCCGGTCAGCATCGAGGGTCAGCTCACGCTCAAGGGTGTCACCAAGCCGGTGACCCTGACGGTGACCTCGTTCAAGCACGCGCCCGACATGATGAAGAAGGATTCGATCGGCGCCAACGCCACGGCCACGATCAAGCGCAGCGATTTCCATATGACCAAGTACGTGCCTATGGTCAGCGATGACGTCAATCTGTCGATCGCGATCGAGGCCGCCGTACCGTAGACCGCCCGCCGGGCCACTGGCCCAGGCCGCCGCAGCGCGCGGCCTGGGCCAGTGGCTGGCGATAATTTACAAAACCCGGCGATCACGCGCGCCAGCGCGCAATTCAGGCAACTGGCGCCACGGCGGCGCACGCGCACGCGCAATTGTGTGACGAGTGTCCGATTCCCGCAGCGGCTGCACCCGATATGTTGACTTCCGGCACTAACAGACACGGTGTCAGCGTAATCCTCACCATGCAAATCCCAACCAAGCGCATTAGCTGCATTCTCAGTGCCGTGAGCGCAGCGCTGATCGGGATCATGCAACCGCTGGCGGCCGCGGAGCTCACGATTTCGGTGCTCGACCCTTCCGGCCACGGCGTGGCTGGAGTGGTCCTGGTTGCCGAACCCGAAGCGGCCGTCGCCGGCAAACACCCTGCTCGCACCACCATCATGGATCAGCAGAACATGCAGTTCGTGCCCAATATCGTGGTCGTCCAGACCGGCGGCGGCGTCGAATTTCCCAACAGCGATCAGATCGAACACCAGGTTTATTCGTTTTCGGCGGCGAAGACCTTTCAATTGTCCTTGTACGCGGGCCACAAATATCCGCCGGTAATATTCGACCGCCCCGGATTGGTGGTCGTGGGCTGCAACATCCATGACCATATGATTGGTTACATTTATGTCACCGACTCGCCCTACTTCGGCCGCAGCAACGACAGCGGTCAATTGTCATTGCACGATTTGCCAGTCGGGAACTATCGGCTTACGGCCTGGCATCCGCGCATGCAGGAGCCCGACGGCTCGTCGTTGCAGATGCCGCAGGTGGTCATCGACGGCAGTGCCAATACGGCCGTGTTCCGTCTCACCCACGCGCTCAAACCATCGACCGCGCACAGCGCAGATAAGCGATGGGCCGACTATTAGCCACTGCGGCATCGGTGGCCTTATGCCTGTTGCCGATGTCGTGGCCGAGGACGGCGTGCGCCAATGAGTTCGACGCTAGCGCCGATGTGCTGGCGGTCGCATCCGATGGCACGCGCTCGTTTCTCGACAACGGGCTCGGCGATCTGCGCTTTGACGAGCAGCACGAGGGAATCCAGCTCGACAATGTGCGTTTCGGCTACCGTGGGGAATTTGCGCAGATCGTGCACTTCACGGTCGAGGCCGTCAGTTATGCCGACCGTCAGAGCAATCCGCTCGATCTCACCGAAGCGTTCGCCGAGATTCGCCCCTATCCTCACGGGCCGTGGCGCTCACGCCTGAAGATCGGCGCCTTCTATGCGCCAATCTCGCTGGAGAATCGCCTGCAGGGTTGGCGCAGCGCCTATTCCCTGTCGCCATCAGCAATCAACACCTGGGTCGGCGAGGAATTGCGTACCTTCGGTGCCGAGTACGATCTGGATTGGCTCGGCCGGCAGCGCGGCCACGATTGGGAGCTGTCGCTCGGCGGCAGCCTGTTCGGCTGGAATGAGTCTGCCGGCCAGTTGATCGCGGAACGCGGCTGGGCCATACACGACCGGCAAGCAACACTGTTCGGAAAACTCGGACAGCCCACCGGCCCCATCATGGATCAGCGTCTGCTGACGGCGGAGGGAGACGATCGCGCCGGATACTACGTCGATGGTACGGCCAAGTATCTCGACTCCCTCGAGCTGCGCGCCCTGCATTACGACAACCGTGCCGACCTCGGTGCTGCTTCGGCCACTCGCGGCACGTTTCCGTGGCTGACGCAGTTCAACAGCGTCGGATTGCGCTGGACCCCCTCGCTCCACTGGACCGTGATATCGCAATGGCTGGCGGGCAAGACCTGCGTGGTCTCGCAGAGTATCTGCTGGAACTTCTCATCGGAGTTTCTGCTCGCCAGCTGGTCATACGGCCCCAACCGGCTGTCCGGCCGCTACGACCGCTTTAACGTCACTCAGCTGGCCTCCGCAGAAGACGATGATGATGGCTATATCGATCACGGCCACGCCTGGACGTTCGCCTATGAGCGCGAGCTCAGCCGGCACCTGAGCCTGGCACTGGAATTTCTGCAGATCGACAGCCGCTACCCGCCGCGTGCGGAAATTGGCGAACCGGTATTCGCTGCCGAGCGCGAACTGGAGCTGGCGGTGCGCCTGCAGCTATAGTCCGGACTCGATGCAGTACACGCTCTACTACTGGCCCGGCATTCAGGGACGCGGCGAATACGTGCGGCTGGCGCTCGAGGAAGCCGGCGCCCGCTACGTGGACATAGCGCTGTTGCCGGAAAAGAGTGGTGGCGGCGTACCGGCGCTGGAACGCTACCTCGATGGACCCGGGATTGCGCGGCCGCCGTTCGCACCGCCGTTCCTAAAGGCCGGGCGCCTGCTGATCGGCCAGACTGCCAACATCCTGTGGTATCTCGGCACGCCGTTGCGCCTGGCGCCGCGCGATGAGGCCGGCAGGCTCTGGGTGCATCAGTTGCAGCTGACCATGGCGGATCTCATTGTCGAATTTCACGATACCCACCACCCGCTGGCCAGCGGCATGTACTACGCGCAGCAGAAAGCGGCGGCCCGGCGGCGTTCACGGGATTTCCTCGGCAACCGATTGCCGAAGTATCTGCACTACTTCGAACGAGTGATAGCGGGCAACAGTGCCCGCGGTCCGTGGATGGTCGGGCGCGCTCTCACCTACGCCGACCTGTCGATGGCGCAGATCATTGCCGGCCTGCGCTACGCTTTTCCCAAGGCCAGCCGCGCACAGCTGCGCCGGCACGCGCACCTGCGTGCATTGCACGAGGCGGTATTCAGCCGGCCGCGGATCGAGCGCTATGTGAATTCCGGACGCCGCCTGGCGTTCAACAACGACGGCATATTCCGCCACTATCCCGAGCTGGATCGATAAGCCGCGTCCTCAGTCCATTCGCAGCATGATCTTGCCGATGTGATCGCTGCTCTCCATGAGCCGCTGCGCCTGCGCGACTTCCGTCAGCGGCAGCACCTGGTGGATCACCGGCGAGCAGCGGCCGGCATCCAGCACCGGCCAGACCTTTGCCAGCAGCTCCGAGGCAATGCGCGCCTTCTCCGCCGGTGTGCGCGGCCGCATCATCGAGCCCATGATCGAGGCGCGCTTGGCCATCATGCGTCCGAGATTGAATTGCTCGACTACGTTGCCGCCCAGCGTGCCGACCACCACCAGGCGCCCATCCTTGGCGAGCGAGGCAATATTGCGATCGAAATATGTCGCGCCCATGATATCGAGGATCACATCGACGCCGCGCCCTTCGGTGCGCTGCGCGACTACCTGCTCGAACTGCGAGTTGCGGTAGTTGATACCCACATCGGCGCCTAGACGCACACAGGCATCGACCTTGGCGTCGCTGCCGGCGGTGATAAAAACTTTAGCACCGAGCTCGTGCGCCAGCTGCAGCGCCGTGGTGCCGATGCCGCTGCTGCCGCCATGGATCAGGACGCTCTGTCCCGCGTGCAGGCCGCCCATCTCGAACAGGTTGGCCCACACCGTAAAATAAGTTTCCGGCAACGCGGCCGCATGCACCGCATCGAAGCCGTGCGGCCAGCGCAGCGTCTGGCCTTCGGGCGCGCAGCAATATTGCGCATAGCCGCCGCCGTTGGTGAGCGCGCACACACGAGTGCCGAGCGCCAGAGCGCGTACCTCGGCGCCCAGAGCTACCACTTCGCCGGCAATCTCCAGCCCGAGGATCGGACTGGCGCCGGCCGGAAGAGGATAGCGTCCCATGCGCTGCAGTATGTCGGGACGATTAATACCAGCGGCGGCAACGCGGATGAGCACTTCGTGCGCCGCCGGCCTCGGGACCGGTCCCTGCGCCAGATGCAATACTTCCGGGCCCCCGGCGCCGGCGCACTCGATAAAGTTCATCTCGCGCGGCAACGTCATGGCTTTCCTGATTGGAGTGACAAAACAGATCGGGCTGGAAAGCGAGGTATACCCTCGCCCGCCAGCCCGAAGCAAGCACTTCGATATGAACCTCAGCCCAGGGCCACCGGCACGAAGATCCGGCTATCGCCTCGCTGAATCAGTAACGCGATCTGCTTACTGTGGTCCTGCACCAGGGAGCGCAGCTGCGCCACGCTGTGGACCGGTGTGCCATCCACTGCCAGCACCACATCACCCTGTTGTATGCCGGCTTCCGCGGCGCGCCCCTGTGCGTCCTCGACCACCAGTCCGCTGTCGATGCCCGCCTGCTCGCGCTCCTGCGCGGTCAGCGGCCGCACACTCAGACCCAGATGCGTCTGATCCGATACCGGGCTGCTGTCATTGTCGGCCGTGGTCTCATTGGCCGAGCCCAGCTTGACCTTGAGCGTCATGGGCTTGCCGTCACGCGAGATTGCCAGCGTTGCCTGCTCTCCGGGAGGCGCCATGCTCACGCGCGCCGACAACTGGCCCGCATCAACGACGGCCACATCATTGTACTTGAGGATCACATCACCGGCCTTGAGTCCGGCGTGCGCGGCGGCACTATCGGGCATCACCTTGGCAACCAATGCGCCATTAGGAGAACTCAACTTGAAGGAATCGGCCAGCGACTGGTCCAGCGTCTGCACTTCGATGCCCAGCCGGCCGTGCTCCACCTTACCGTTCTTGACGATCTGATTCTCGACCTGCTCGGCGAGGTTGATCGGAATGGCAAAGGCCACGCCCTGATTGCCACCGGAGTTGGTGTAGATCTGAGAGTTGATGCCGACCACGGCGCCGGTGGCGTCAAACAACGGCCCACCGGAATTTCCCGGATTAACCGCGGCGTCGGTTTGAATGAACGGTACCGCGCCATCCCCGGGCAACGAACGCGCTTTGGCGCTGACAATGCCGGCGGTGGCGGTCTCTTCCAGCCCGAACGGTGCGCCGATGGCCAGCACGTAGTCGCCGACATCGATCTGATCGGAGTTGCCGAGCCGCACGGTTTGCAGCCCATGGGCATCGATCTTGAGCACCGCGATATCGCTGGTGGTATCCACCCCCAGCACCTTGGCTTTGAATTCCCGGTGATCGGTCAACTTGACCAGCACCTGATCAGCATCCTTGACCACATGTGCATTGGTCAGCACCAGCCCGTCGGCACTGATGATGAATCCCGAGCCTTGCCCACGCATGGGCACGCTGCGCGGCCCACGAAAGTTGCCGCGATTACCGAACGGATCGAAGCCGAACATCTCACCGAAGTCGGGCGTCTGCGACGACACCTTGGCGTGGCCCTCGATCGATACGCCGACCACGGCCGCCTGGTTCTGCGCGACGATGGCGCGGTAGTTCGGGGCGGTGGCGGGCGCGATCGGACCGGGCGCCACGACATTGACGGCAGACACGGTGTTGTTCGCCGATTGGCCGGTCCGCAGCAGAGCCGGTGCGGCCCAGCCGGTGACGGCGCCCACGGCGAACACGCCGGCTGCCGCCCAGGCAAGTTTTCTGGAATGAAGAGGCATGGTGATCTCCTGTTGCTGCAGGAGAGCTTGGCCGCGCGGCCTTAAGCGAGTCTTAAGGCGAGCGCGGAAAATTCATGCTTACCCGTAACCCCCCGCCGGGGCCATCCAAGAGGGTAACGGTGGCGCCATGGCGCTCCGCAATCGCCTTGACGATCGCCAGTCCGAGCCCGGTGCCCTCCTCCGGCGCATTGGCGCGGCGATAAAACCGGTCGAAGGCCCGGTCCCGGTCCGGCTGCGGAATGCCCGGACCGGTGTCGGTGACCTCCAGCACCGCCATGTCGGCGCCGCTGCCGCAATGCACGTGTACCCGTCCTCCCGGCGGCGTATAGCGCACGGCGTTGTCGACCAGGTTTCGCACCAGCACTCGCAGGGCCTCGCGATCGCCCCGGATCATGATGCCGGGCTGCGCCTCCAGGCTCAGGTCAGTGCCGCGAGATGCCGCCAAGGCATGGCTGTCACTCACCCCGTCGGCCGCGGCGGCGTCCAGTGCCACTGGCATCAGCTCGCTATGCGGCGAGCGCGGCTCGTTACGTGCCAGAGTGAGCAATTGCTCCACCAGGTGAATCGCGCGTTCCACCGCCGCGCCCAGTTGCGTACGTGCCTCCAGCCGCGCCGGCTCATGCGGCGCACGGTCGAGCAGCTGCAACTGCAGTCGCACGGCGGTGAGCGGCGAGCGCAGTTCGTGGGCAGCGTCGGCAACGAATGCACGCTGAGTGGCGAACGCGGCCTCCAGCCGCACCAGCAGGCGATTGAGCGCGTCGATCAGCGGCGCGACTTCCTGCGGCAATGGAATGGCCGCAATTGGCGCCAGGCTGTGCACGTCCCGGCGCTGCACTTCCGCAGCGATACGTCGCAAGGGCAACAGGCTGCTCCTCACCACCCAGGCAATGGCCACGCCCAGCAACGGCAACAGCAACAGCAGTGGTATGACCACGCGCAACGCGGCGGCGCGCGCCAGTGCCTCGCGTACCTGCACCGGCTGGGCAATCTGGATGACTCCGTCCACGGTCTGCAGTCCGTAGACGCGCCAGATTCTTCCCTGCAGATTCAGATTGCCGTAGCCCAGAATGGTGCGATTGATCATCGGCAGCCCGGGCCGCGACAGATACACCCGGGTGCCGAATGGGTCCCAGATTTGAATCACG
>DASXLF010000189.1:0-2042 GCA_036496405.1 Steroidobacteraceae bacterium
CCGGTGCGAAATCACCCGACCCCACGAAACCTTCCTCCTCGGTGATGTTCTCCAACAGGAATTGCTGCACGTCCCAGTGCGGGCAGGTCGCGTAGACCGTGCCCAGCCATTCCGAGAAGTGGCTGACATAGTGGAAGTGCTGCTTCACCCATTCGGCGAGCTGGCCGCGGGTGAGCTTGCCCGAGGTCCAGGCCTCGCTCCATGGATGCACTGCCGAATGGCGCTGCTCGATGGCATCTTCGAGAGCCTGACGGAACGCACTCTTGGCCATTGGGATCTTCCTCCGGAGTTCGATCGGAGAAAATTGTATACAAGATTTGCCAATTGGGTTCAAATTCAGCCCATCACGGGGCCGTTCGTATACAAACGATCGATTACACTCAGGGTGACGCCTTCCAGGCCGAGAAGCGCACCGTCTTCAGCCAGGGCTGGCTACCGCTTTGCGCCGAGGGCCAGATCGGCCAGCCGGGCGATTTCCTGGCCCAGTCGGTGGGCGGCTGGAGCGTGCTGGGCGTGCGCGACAAGGAAGGTGCCGTGCGTGTCCTGCGCAACGCCTGCCGGCATCAGAATATGCCGGTGGCCGGCCAGCCGACGGGCAATTGCGAGAGTTTCCGCTGCCGCTTCCACGGTTGGACCTACGACCTGCAGGGCAAGTTCATGAGCGCGCCGCCGCCGGTGGCACCAGCCGACAAGTCGCCGGGCGCCAACGACCTCGCCGTGCTGTCGATGCGCCAGATGGCCGGGTTGGTGTTCTTTGCCATCGAGGGTGCGCCGTCAGGCTTCTTTCCGCCCGATCCCGGCCAGCCCTACAGCGGCACGATCGTCACCGACATGGCGTGCAACTGGAAGGTCTGCGTGGAGCGGCTGCTCGGCAGCCAGGGTACCAGCGAGCCGGAGTTCGCCTGGTTCTGGCCGCTGCTGGTGGTGCGCCGCTCAGGGCCGGTTGTGCTGGTCGAGCAGGTGGTGCCGCACACCTTCCTGCGTACCAAGCTTTTCACCCATGTGTTCGGCGGCGCGATCGAGGCGCAGAAATTCTCTGCCGCCAGCACCAAGGAAGCCTGTGAGCGCGCGCAGGCGGAGCGCGCCGATGGCAAACCGGCCCAGGGCAGCGCCCTGGTGGCGCAGTTCCACCAGCAGCTCGACGAGGCCTACGCCGGCAGCTCGTGACCGCGGCCGATGTTGCGAATGATGTCGCGCAGGTGCGGCTTGGTCGCGATCATGGCGCTGCGATAGGCGAGGAGCCCGTTCATCAAGGCGCCATCGCGCTCCAGCAGCGTGTCGGCGAACTCGATCATGCGCGTGTTGGGCCAGCCGTGCTGGCGCAGCTTGAGCAGGCGCAGGAACGCCTCTTCCTCGTGGCCCGGTGCGTGCTGGCACATCAGGATCGCCGCCGCCGCCTGGGAGCGCGAGATGCCGGCATGGCAGTGCACCAGGATGTGGCTGTCGGGCTTGGCGTGCGCGCGCTCGCCGAACGCCAGCACCCGCTCGATATGCCGGGGTGTGCAGGCCTCGAAGCCGGGATACTCCGCGACGACGTCATCGAAGCGGATCAGCTCGTGGTCGATGTCGAGGAACTGCTCGAGCGCCGGCGGTACGGGCTCGTGCGTGTCGATGATCGACAGCACGTGGCTGACGCCGCTCACGGAATGCTGCGTCAGCTCGGGGATGCCGCAGATGATCAGCTTGTGGTCGGGCAGAGGCATGGCTCTACCTACAACAACGCGCGGGCGAGATGCAGGCCCACGGCGAACATGCCGAAAATGAAGGCGCGACGGAATGTCTGCGGCGACAGCCGGCGGCGGGCGTGCTGGCCGAGCCACACGCCGACCATGGTCGGCGCCACCGCGGCGACGCCGGCCACGCTGTTGGTGAGGTGATAGGCGCCGTGGAAGGCGAGCGATACCGCCAGCATGCCGGTGATGAACAGGAACATGATGCCCAGCGCCTGCACCAACTCGTGCTGGTCCATCTCGAGCGATTGCATGTAGGGCAGGAAGGGCACGGCGGCGACGCCGGTGCTGCCGGCCACTGCGCCGCTCACC
>DASXLF010000190.1:0-2890 GCA_036496405.1 Steroidobacteraceae bacterium
TGCCGGGCGGGCTGACGCGCGTTGCGCTCAAGGCCGGCTCACTGGTGGTCAACTCCAGCCAGGGCGGAGGGACGAAGGACACCTGGGTGCTGGCGGACTGATGCTCTCCCGCACGGCCGACAGCCTGTTCTGGACGGCGCGCTATCTGGAGCGCGCGGACTTCCTGGCGCGGATCCTGGATTCAGCGCTGCGCCTGTCCTCCATGCCCGCCGCCAAGGCCGGGCCGAACACCTGGGAGAGCGTGCTCGCCTCGGCCGGCGCCACCGCGGGCTTCTACGCCAAGCGCCAGACCGCCACCGAGCGCACCGTGCGGGACTTCCTGGCCTTCGATCCGGAGAACCCCTCCTCGATCTATTCGTGCCTGGCGACGGCCAGGTCCAACGGCCGGGCGGTGCGCACCGCCCTGACCCACGAGATGTGGGAGTGCCTGAACGACGCCTGGCACGGGCTGCAGAACCTCGACGCCGGCCGCACCAGCCGGGACGCCTTCACCCACTTCCTGGAATGGGTCGAGCAGGTGACTCTGGTGTTCGACGGCTCGGCCCGGCGCACCATGCTGCGCAACGACGGCTACTGGTTCCTGAGGCTGGGCGGCGCGGTCGAGCGGGCCGACAACACCGCCCGGATCCTCGACGTCAAGTACCACCTGCTGCTGCCCGCCCACGAGCATGTCGGCGGGCCGCTCGACTACTACCAGTGGGCGGGCATCCTGCGCTCGGTCTCGGCGCTCACCGCCTATCACTGGGTGTATAAGGAAAGTCTCAAGCCCTGGCTGATTGCCGACCTGCTCATCCTCAACGAGCAGATGCCGCGGTCGTTGGCCAGTTGCTATGAAAATCTCGTGCAGAACCTCGACCGCATCGCCGGCAACTACGGCCGCCAGGGCCCGGCCCAGCGCCAGGCCCGCAGCATCCGGGCGCGGCTGCAGAACAGCCGTATGGATGAGATCTTCCAGATCGGCCTGCACGAGTTCATCGGCGCCTTCGTCGAGGATAACAACCGCCTCGGCAGCGCGCTGACCCAGCAATATTTGGCCTGATGCCAGGTTCCCGTTTCCGCGGCAACGAACGGGGCGGATTTCCAAGCCGGACAACGATGCTCTAGGCTCTTCACCGCATGCGCATTCGGATTTCGCACGAGACCGTCTATCGCTACGAGCAGCCGCCGCGCGGCGTGATCCAGACGCTGCGGCTCACCCCACGCAATCACGACGGGCAATACGTTGAGAACTGGCGCATCGACGTGTCGGAAAATTGCCAGCTCGACCAGCACGAGGACGCCTTTGGCAATATCATCCATGTGTTCAACATCGAGGGGCCGCTGTCCGAGCTTCGCGTGGTGGTCGACGGTGAGGTCGATACCCAGGATACCAGCGGCGTCGTGGTCGGCACGATCGAGCGGTTTCCGCCGAGCCTTTATTTGCGCGAGACGCCGCTGACGCGGATCGATCCCGCGCTCAGAGAATTTGCCGGGCTTTCTCGGCAGGTGGGCGACGATCCGCTGAAAATACTGCACGACCTGCTCGAGCGGCTGCATGGGGAAATGACCTTCGACAACAGTCCGACCCAGGCAACCACCACGGCCGCCGAGTCGTTCGCGCTCAAGCGCGGGGTTTGCCAGGATCTGACGCATATATTCATCGCAGCGGCGCGCAGCATAGCCATTCCCGCCCGCTACATCGGTGGTCACTTCCACCGCGACGACGGCGTGACCGAGCAGGAGGCGGGACACGCCTGGGCCGAAGCATTCATTCCGGCTCTGGGCTGGGTTGCCTTTGATGCTGCCAACGGCGTCTGCGCGACCGATGCCCATGTGCGCGTGGCGGTCGGCTTGGATTACCTCGGCGCAGCCCCCGTCCGCGGCAGCCGCTACGGCGGCGGCAATGAGGCGCTGGATGTCGCGGTGCGCGTCAACCAGATCGGCAGCCAGAGCCAAGGCCAGTGGCAGAGATGACAGCGGGCGTGCCCGCTGTTACTGCACCGAGTGGACGTCCGGCCTTGCCGCTGTAAGCCCGGCGTGGGCCACTTTGGCCGGCTTTGCTTTGGATCGTGCGACTTTGGCCGGTGCAGGTTCAGCATGCGCGATCCGGATAGTGCGCGCGTGCCTATGGCTCCTTCTGCCAGCTAGTTCCTGCGGCGGCGTCAGCGAACATAATTCCGCAGCGCTCCTTTTCGTCAGGATTTTGGCATCGAGTTCCTGCAGCGCGGCCACCTGGATAAGCGGGGCGGCGGGCTTGGGCCGTGAGTGGGGCAGCCATGCCTCTGCCGTTGTCACGGTCGCGGGCCGCGCGGCACTCGCCGGCACGACATGGACGATGCGGAAGCCGCGTTCCTTTAATTCCTGAAGAATGAGTGGCAGCGCATCCACCGTCCGCTGATGGATGTCGTGCAGCAGCAGGATACCCTTGCCCTTGTATTCAAGCCGCTGCACCGCGCGGCGCGCCACCTCACGCGGTCCGAGCTTGTGCCAGTCGTCGGCCGGGACATCGGCGCCCCAGACCATCAGGCCGCGATCGGCCGCGTGCGCCTGGGCGGGTCCGGTGTGGCCAAAGCCCGGAAACCGGAAGAACGGCGCAAGCTTGTCCGCATCGCCCAGCGCCGCCGCTGTCGCGGCGATGCCGTCATCGATCTGGGCATTGGCGCGCTCGACCGACAACGCGCGGAAGCGGAACGGATGCGTCATGCTGTGCGTGCCGACGGTGTGGCCCTCGTCATAGGCGCGCCGCACCAGCGCCGGGTATTCCTTCGCCATCGTGCCGACGATGAAATAGGTCGCCTTGACGCATTCGGCGGCGAGGATGTCCAGCACCTTACCGGTGTAGGGCGGAATCGGACCGTCGTCGAAGGTCAGCACCACTTCTCGGTCGCGAAGCGGCAGCGTCTCCGCATAG
>DASXLF010000191.1:0-1659 GCA_036496405.1 Steroidobacteraceae bacterium
CGGCGGCGCTGTCGTGATAGAAGGCGGATAGGCCGGCAATGCGCATCGCCTGGGGGCCAAGGTCAGAACAGCGTGTAGATGAACGGCGCGACGGCGGAGCCCTTGGTCAACACCAGCAGCCCGCCGAAAATCACCATCATGATCAGGATCGGCAGCAGCCAGTATTTCTTGCGGGTCCGCAGGAACAGCCAGAATTCGCGCAGGAACGACAGCATCGGCGCGCTCAGAACTGCTGCTTCATGCTGTCGCCCGATGGCCCGGGCGGCTCGCGCACGATCCAGTAGCTGGGCGCGGCGCGATCGGCGCGCAAACGGAGCGGGTCCTTGCCGAACGCGCGCATCAACAGGCCGACCGGCAACACCGTCAGGTAAAACAGCAGCCCCAGCACGATCGGGCTCACGATCCTGTGCAGCAGCAGGCCGAAGCGCTGCCAAAGCCGGTTGAGCGGCGCGAGCGGGGTGGTCCACCATTGCGCCAGCCCCCCGAACGCCACGGCCACCGCGACCGCCCACCAGCGAACCGCATGCGGGGCGTGCAGCAGCGGCAGCAGTCCGATTAATAGGAATGCCGCCGCCATCACCCGCCCGAAGCCGCGATCGGAGGAAGCCTTCAGCTTTTCGGCGCGGTCGAGCTGCTCATGCATGGGTCTGCGTTCCGCGAGATTACCTAGCACACCGGCTGCTCGCGATCTCAGGTCCCGCCGTCAGGGGGGACGCCGGGAGGCTTGACGGCCCGCGAGCGTATTTCATGATTCACGCCGCGCCGCGTTGGCCCCACAATTGCGCGGTCGCAAGCCGGGCGCCCTCGCTCAATGAGCGCAGCTTGGCCCACATGATGCTCTCGTGCACGCGCTTGGCGAACGGGCTCTGGGCGAAGCCGCAGTCGGTGCCGGCGATGACGTTGTCACGGCCGACGATCTTGGCGAGCCGCACCAGCCGCTGCGCCACCAGTTCGGGGTGCTCGACGATGTTGGTGGCGTGGCTGATGACGCCGGGAATGAGCTTCTTGCCGGCCGGAAGCTTGGCGGTTTGCCAGACCGTCCATTCATGCTCGTGGCGCGGGTTGGCCTGCTCGACGCTGTAGTGGCCGACGTTGACCTGCAGCAGCAGGTCGACGATGTCCTTGAGCGCCACGTCGTAGGCGTGCGGGCCGTTCCAGCTGCCCCAGCAGATGTGATAGCGCGAGCACTCCAACGGGATGCCGCGAAGCGCATGATTGAGCGCATCGATGCGCAGCTGCGCCCAGCCGCGGTACTGCGCCTCGGTCATCGGCGGCACCATGCGTTCGTGCATGTAGGGCAGGAAGGCGTCGTCGATCTGCACATACAGCCCGGCATCGACGATCGCCTGGTATTCCTGGTGCAGGCAATCGGCGAGCGCGAACAGCAGCGCCTTCTCGTCGGGATAGTGTTCGTTCTTGGCGCCGGGAAGGGCGCTGGCCGGCGCCACCACCGGCAGAAACGCGCCATTGGCCTTGGCCTTGGCGGCGGCCGCCTTGAGGGTGGCAATGTCGCGCTTTACGCTGGCATCGTTGTAGACGAGCGGGCCGTTGACGACGAAGCGCTTGCCGAGCCGCGCGCCCAGCCCGGTGGCGCGATTGTACTCGGCATAGAAATCCGGGAAGGCCGCCATGTCGCGGCCGCCGCCAGCCGACGACATC
>DASXLF010000192.1:0-1773 GCA_036496405.1 Steroidobacteraceae bacterium
CCTCCCCCGCTGAGCCTGCGCAGACGCTCCTTTTCATGCATCAGCAGATGCACCAGCGCAATGACTGCCACGAATCCGCCCGCCGCGACGACCAGCATCCCATCCAGGCCGACCGCGCGCACCGCGAGCCGCACCACCAAAGGACCGACGATGGCGCCGACGCTGCCGCCGGCGGCGATCAATGCAAACAGTCGCGTGGCCTGGGACGGCAGAAACAGATCCGACATCAGCGTCCAGAATACCGAAATCATGAACAGATTGACGACACTGAACCACACGTAATAGGCGCCACCGATCCAGCGATTCTCAGGTGCCATCTTGAACAGCACCTGGAAGAGCAGGACATTCGCCAGCCAGAACCAGAATACGCCGGGCAACAGCCGGTTCAGGCGCACGCGCGCCGACAGCCATGCATAGATTGGAGCGGCAATGATGGTGCCGATGAAGGTGCCCGTGAACAGCAGCTGCAGCTGGTCACTGTAATCGGTCGCGATGGTGTCGCGTACGGGCTTGAGAATGTAGTAGCTGGCCAGCAACAGGAAGTGGCAGGCGAATGCGAGCATTACCGCCCGGCGTTCATGCGGAAGGATCTGGGCGCTTTGCGTCAGCAGGCCCTCGAGGCGCCGGGCCGACACGTCGTCTCAGCGCAGGATGGCGAGACGCGCCAGGTTGCTCTGCACCGTGGCATCCAGTGCGCCGCGGTCGGCGTACCAGCGGCGCACCGCGTCAACCAGTGCGAGCGCAGCGTCGCGCTCCGGCTCCTGCGCGGCATCGATTCGTACCAGTTCACTGATCGCGGTCTTGCGACGCAACGGCATCGCGCGGGTCAGTCTGCGCAAGCGCAGCTGGCGCAGCGCCGCCTCCGGAACGACCGTGCCGGACTCATCGTCCAGTACTTCCGAACGGGATCGGGCCAGGCGGAACAAGGCATCCGCCGTCGGCACCGTGGCCGTCGTGTCGGTGCGCGAGGGTCGAACCCAGTTCTGGCACCACTTCAGGTACTCGTCGGGCGAGCTGCGCAGCGCCACATCGCCAATGGCCACACAGATGTGCGGCAGTGCCAGGGCCAACGGTATCGCTTCGGCCCAGAGGCGCTCGCGCATCAGGTATTCGATATCGCCCAGATACGCGTCCAGCATTCTGGAGCGGCCACGCCGCGAATTCGATCGATCCCGGGCTGCGCCGCCAGCCCCTCGATCGGGCGCCGGGCGTTGACTCTCAACGGCCATGTTGTTCCCTCATCCGACAGACACTCAGCCTGCCGTCTTTCTTGATCGAAGCTGTGACGTTTTGTTGCGGCGGGCGAATTGCTGGTAGCCATCTTCGCCGAAGTACCGCCCCATTGCCAACTTCGGGTCAGACTTGACTTTCCCGCGCAGCTTTGCGGCCGATCAGTGTTTTGCCCGACCGCGTCGCACCAGCAGCCAGCGTCCCGGGGCCGTCGCAGCGGTACCGAGCAGCAGGCGCCAGGCAAGACGCCGCGTCCACGGCGCCAGGCGCGGCGGGATTGCCGCGTAGAACGACGCGCCGGCGTCGCGGTGCAACTGCCAGGTTACACACTCGATATGCCATTCGCGCCCGCCGCTGCGCAATACGATTTGCGGCGTAGACAACGCTTCAAATGTCACATCATTCAATACCGCCGGCAGCGGCTGCGGGGGCTCGCCTATCAGCGAGAGCTGTGCCGGAGTCGATGTGCCATCGGCCTCCGCAAGCTGCCCGAGCAGCGTGAGGCCACCACGGCCAGGCCCGGACACCGATCGCACCGGCCCC
>DASXLF010000193.1:0-1635 GCA_036496405.1 Steroidobacteraceae bacterium
CTTGATCTTTACGCTCAACCCGCTTGGCGCATTCCCATTTGATATTCCAGTGCTGCTGGCGACGCTGTTCACCCTCGCGATCCTTGACGAGCGCTGATGGACCTCATTTTTATCCTCAAGATCGTGCACCTGCTCGGCGCCGCGGTTTTGTTCGGCACCGGCATCGGCATCGCCTTCTTCATGCTGATGGCGCACCGCACCGGCAATGCGTCGGTGATCGCCTACACGGCCCGGATCGTGGTGATCGCGGATTTCATCTTCACCGCAAGCGCCGTCGTGCTGCAGCCGATCAGCGGCTTCGCGCTGGCCTATGCGATCGGACTGTCGCCGCTCGATGAATCGTGGATCATGGTTTCAATTGTCCTCTATGTCCTCGTTGGCCTATGCTGGCTGCCGGTCGTCTTCATCCAGATGCGCATACGCGATCTGGCGCATGCCGCCGCCGTCAGCGACGCGCCGCCGCCCGATGCGTATTACCGGCTGTTCCGCATCTGGTTCGTGCTGGGCTGGCCGGCCTTCGCCGGCGTGATCGCGATTTTCGTGCTGATGACCTGGCAGCCGCATTGGTGGTGAGTTCAGCCTGCGCTTAGCAGCGGCTCGGATTCGGCCATCCGCGTCAGGGCCGCTCGCGCCAGAACATAGGTTCGGCAGTGCGGGACCGGCACGAACCCGGATCGCAGATAAAAACTTTGCGCCGGGTTGTCCGTGCGCACCGTCAGCTCGACCAGTGGGCTGCCGCACTCGCGTGCCAGCAACGCTACCTGCGCCAGCAAGGCGCGCGCGACGCCGCGCTGGCGATGCTCGGCATCGACGAACAAATCTTGCAGCAGGATGGTCGGGCCGATCCAGCCGGTGACGTAGCGTTCGCTGCATGCCGCCATGCCGACGATGGTGTCGCCGATCTCGGCCACGAAAACCATAAAGCGCGCATCGGCGCCAAAACCGTCGCGCAGCCAGTCGTCCGCGGCGGCGCGCACCACAAGCGTTGCGTCTTCGGCCAGCGCCAGTTGCCACTTCAGCCGCATCAGCGCCGGAATGTCCGCCGGCTGCGCGGCGCGCACGCGATAGGGGAGGGCTTGCATCGACATCTCCAGGAAGGTCCGAAGTCGGTCCGAGGCGGCCCGAACACGGCGCGGCACAAACGTCCCGCCGGCGCGGCGCGTGTGCGCCCGCCCGGTCCGCTTCAGCCGCGCGTGCCGTCAGGCTGAAAGGTTGACGGTGATGCCGATCGTGGTCGAGCCGCTCGAGCTCGGAGCCGCGGTCGATGCAGTGCTGTCGCTGCTCGCCTGCGCATGGCCATGATGGTGATGATGCCCACCTTGGGCCTGCTGGGCGAGCGATTGCAGCGCCTGCTGCGCCCCGGAGATGTCGCCATTCTGCAAGGCCTGGCCGATCTGGCTCAGAGCCTGACCGAACGGACTGTTGGGGTTCGATCCCGGCCCTTGTCCGTTGCTCTGCAACTGCGAGAGCGACGCGAAGGCCTGCTGCGCGCCGGAGAGGTCGCCGGACTGGATCGACTTGGCGAGCTGTGTGAAGTCCTGGCGAAACTGCGCCTGCGGACTGGTTTGCGAGTAGCTGGAGGAGGAAGAAACTGCCGAAACGGCCATGACACAATCTCCGGACCCGGGAGGGTCG
>DASXLF010000194.1:0-1649 GCA_036496405.1 Steroidobacteraceae bacterium
AGCAGCGTCACGTCATGGAAGATCGGCCGCGTTCCATCCATGGTGCGGGCATGCAGGATGTAGCTGTCTTTGGTTGTCGCCTGACGCAGCCAGATGCCAGAAGGGCTGGCCACGACAAGAGGATCGGCATTCTCGATATAGCGGCGCTCCATCCGCTCGAAACGCGCCGTGGCAGCAGCAGACAGGGGATCGATGGCACCCACGCGCAGCAGGCCGATGGCAACGCCCAGCAGCAAGGCGGGCGTCAGCACTTGCCAGATGGAGGCGCCGCTGACCTTGATGATGATCAGCTCGCTGCTGCGCATCAGCTGGGTAAGACAGCCCAGCGTCGCGGCTAGCAATCCGAAGGGCATGACCTCCTGCGCCGTGGACGGCAGCTTGAAGAGGGCCATGGTCATGACGACCGCAAAGGTCGCATCGGCATTTCCGGATGCGCGCCGCAGCAGCTCGACCGAATCCGCCAGAATGATGACCCCGGCCAGCACCGAGGCCACGCCGACCACCCACAGCAGGAACCGTCCGCCGATGTAGAGCGTCAGCGTAGGCGATAGATATGCCTTCATCGCGCCATCCGCCGCCCCGGTACCCGATTTCGCAGCAGCGGCCAGAACGACAGCGTGATGGCGCTCAGCGGCAGTGCATAGATCGCTGGTGTAAAATAGTCGGTCGCCTCGGTGATGCCGCGCACCGCAAATGCGGAGATCATCAGCAGTCCGGCAAAGCCGGTCGCGGTCAGGATTCTTACATTGTTGCCCTGGCGCGGTTGTCCGGTGCCGAGCAGGCAGCCGGCGGCGATCAGGGCCAGCGCCAGGCAATAGAGTGGATCGACCAGGCGGCGATGCCCCTCCACATGCATGCGCGCCACCGTATCCAGATCCTCGGCTGTGCCGGCGGAGAACAGTTCGCCCAGATAGAGTTCCTCCGCGCCGCGCCGGCGCGGCCCGTTATTCTGGTTGAACAGGCTGCCGAGCTCGACCGAGGTGTGGTCGAAATAGAGCATCGAGACCTGACCTGTCTGCGGGTTCGTTTCCTGATAGGTGCCGTTCTCCAGCATCGCGCGGGGACCTTCGGGCGAAACGGTGATGGCGCCCCGCTCGGCGGTATAGATCAGATGGCGCGAGCGATCGCGGACGTCGTCGACGATGATTCCGGAAAGGCCGCCGCTGCGGTCGCGCGCATGGGCGAAGAAGGTGACGCCCGGTGCCAGGTCGGTGAATACGCCGGCCTCGATCAGCACCCCCGCCAGATTGCCGGCGAATTCGCGCTGGATGTCGTGATAGTTGCGCATGGATGTGGGTATCGCATACAGCGTCATCACATAGGTGATGGCGGTGGCGGCGAGGCCAAACAGAATCGCCGGCCGCGCCAGGCCCAGATTGCTCAGGCCTGCATTGCGCATCACCATCAGCTCGCTGTCGGATTCCATTCGCAGATAGACCATCATCACGCCGATGAAGACCGCGATGGGCAACAACAGAGCAAACAGGTTGGGCAGCAGCATCATCAGGAACTTCGCCGCCAATCCCACCGGAAGGCCGCGGTTGATGATGGTATCCAGCAGGCGCAGCGATTGTGTAAGCCAGATCGCAAAGGTCAGCCCCACCGCCGTCATCGAGGCGGCAATGGCCATCTGGCGCATCAGGTAAAGA